>JAQVGD010000277.1 GCA_028696945.1 Lutibacter sp. | reverse complement strand
GGTAGGAATTGAAATTTTACAATAACGTACCTTGCTGTGATTTATGTTTGTCTTTTAATCGCACCAGTAGGAATTGAAATGGATTAATTTAATCGATTAAAAAATAAAGCTATGAAACTTTTAATCGCACCAGTAGGAATTGAAATATAATTACGTCAGCCTTCCATCTCATCCCACCAAGCTTTTAATCGCACCAGTAGGAATTGAAATCCACTTTCGGCAATCATCGATAAGTTTCGCACGTACTTTTAATCGCACCAGTAGGAATTGAAATCTGTGCAGCTTCCTAATTGTAAACCGATTAAGTCGCTTTTAATCGCACCAGTAGGAATTGAAATTGTGTCTTTTTCATTAAAATATTGCTTAATCTCATTCTTTTAATCGCACCAGTAGGAATTGAAATTTTCCAACAACTTGCCTTTCTGTGATTCATATCTGTCTTTTAATCGCACCAGTAGGAATTGAAATATAAGATCGCAACCGTATTTATAATATCGTGCATCTTTTAATCGCACCAGTAGGAATTGAAATTCGTCTATCTCTCCGAGAGCTTCAATATCCTCGTCCTTTTAATCGCACCAGTAGGAATTGAAATTCTACAAGCTCCGCTACGGCTTTATACAAGTCGTTTTCCTTTTAATCGCACCAGTAGGAATTGAAATGACTGGACTTGGACATGCGCCGATTGAAATAATCGCCTTTTAATCGCACCAGTAGGAATTGAAATTTTAATTGTCGGGTCGGTTGTTGCTCGTTCCTCTTTCTTTTAATCGCACCAGTAGGAATTGAAATGAAATTATAAAATTTCAACCAATAAACTATACAGAAAAAACGTATCAAAAGAAAAGGAAATTTTTATCTCCAAATTATGGCAAAAAATATAAAAAGTATTTTTATATTTGCAAGTATCACATTTTGCAAAAAAATTTATTTTTATTCTGTTATATCGGTTAAAAATGTAATCGGGAATGAAATGTAAAATGACCTTAAATGAAGAGTATAAAGTTGCAATTGCTATGATTTTTGTTTTGTAAAAGAAGAAGACAAATAAATTTATTAAAACACACCTAATATGGAAAACAACCATTCAGTCAACAGGTTTCTTTTGAAAGTAGATATCTCGGGAATTCAAAATTTTATTTTCGATATTCCATCTGATGAAGCCTCTAAAAATTTAAAAGGACGCTCCTTTTATGTTTATTCATTAACCCATTTTGCCGAAACGTTTTTTGGACAACATTTTTCATTACCTCCACCGGAAATTATTTTTAACGGAGGCGGAAATCTTTTAATGTATCTTTCGGCAAATGAGGAGGAGCTGAAAAAGAAAATCGATGAATTCCAAACATATTTTCTTCAATGTAACATCTATCCTTTCATCGCATATGTAAAAGCTGATGATGATGAATTTGAAATGCAAAATAGACAGCTGGGGATTTTACTTGGCCTTGAAAAATTTAAACGAAAATTGAACTTTAATGCTTTTGAGCCTTCCATTGACAATATTAAATGGGATGAGATATCAAAAGGTCTTAAAGAATCAAAAGCTTTTTCTATTAGAGAAAGAAATAAAAACGATACTATTTCTGTCGGAAATTTGTCGTTAGCTTTTGTTGAAGAAGGAAAAGTAACAATGCCATTTGAAAACAAACTTTTAAATAAATTTCCACTCAATAAAAATGGAAATATCATAGATTTTGATGAAATCGCTCAAAAAGCTTCATCAAGAGGTGCAGATGAAAAATTAGCAGCCTGAAAGATAGATGTGGATAATTTGGGAAATCTTTTTAAAGAGATAAAAAAGGAAGAATATAAACAACTGTCTTCTGCAGTTGAAACATTCTTTTCAATGACCTTATATACCAACGTCTTAAAACCATATATTAACAATGGAGATATTTATCCGGTTTTTGCAGGGGGCGATGATACTTTTATAATTGGAGCATGGGATAAAATATTTGAAATTGTTCCCAAAATCCACTCTGAATTTGACAAAGCTCAAAAGGAATGGAGGACAAAAATTATCAAAAAAAACGATGACATAACTATTTCGGCCGGTTTGGTCGTAATTCCACCTAAATATCCCATGATACGACTGGCAGAAAAAACCGAAACAATGCTTTCCTTAGCTAAAAAAGAAGGAAAAAACAGAATAAGCGTATTTGGCGAATGCATTACATGGAAAGAATTTGAAAAAACTTCAGAAATGGTCAATTTTTTAAGGGAATTAATTGTAAATAAAGGTGAGTCAAAAGCTTTGCTACACAGAATAAGATCGTCGGAAATTGGTTTCAGAAGTTTACAGGATAAAATAAGGAAACGAAATAAAATTGATTTTCCTAAGGTATATCGTTTGAAGTATTACTTGCGTAATGTCAAAACAGAAGAAAACAAGAAAAATTTAGATGAATTCTTTAAAAATTATTCAGAAGCATTGTTGGATGATTTCATGGCCGATAAAAGCAATATCGATAAATCGACCTTAACCAATCCGGCAATATTTCCAATTGCTGCAAGATGGACCGAATTGCTAATTAAAAATATCAATCAATAATCACAATAAATTATAAAAAAATTATGAACTCAAGTCCTAAAAACTTTCAAAGAACTCAGGCTCCCATGAATAAAAGTAAAAAGGGAAAATCCCCAAGTTTGCATGAATTAGCCGGAGAAGTCAAAATGAATTTTTTCGCTGATGAAAACTTATATAACGATTTATTTGCATTAGAATCGAGTAAACAGTTAGATAAAGTGTTTAATCAGCTTGAAATAATGGTAAAAGAATATGCAGGAAGTGTCACTAGCAGTCAGCTTCGAAATGTTTATGCTAAAATCGTTAAAACAAAAAATCCCAATGATCTAAAACTACTGCGACCTAACTTAGCATACATTGCGGCTCGTCAAGACAACTTAAAGGCTAAAAAATTCATGGCATTTATTGACCTTTTAATTCAACAAGTCGATTCCCCGGATAAATTACAAT
>JAQVGD010000276.1 GCA_028696945.1 Lutibacter sp. | reverse complement strand
TTAAAAGGGGTTGATGTGAATGTAAGCAGTTTTACATTCAAATCAGTTAATACCAGAGGTTTTGCCACAATCGCTAACTCTCGTTTTATGCAATTGGTTGATGGGATGGACAATTCATCTCCTCTCTTTAACTTTAATTTAGGGAACTTGTTGGGAATGTCTGAGCTGGATGTTAATACCATAGAATTGCTTCCGGGGGCTTCCTCTGCATTATATGGCGCAAATGCCTTTAATGGAATTTTATTTATGACCAGTAAAAATCCTTTTGATTCTCCGGGCGTCAGTGTTTATGGAAAAACAGGAATTACCTCACAAAAAGCGGCCGGAGACAATAAATTTGCCGATGTTGGGATTAGAATGGCCTATAAATTTAGCGATAAGTTTGCCGCAAAAGCGTCTTTCTCCTATTTAAAAGGAACAGAATGGTATGCCACAGATTATGAAGATCACACAAATCCGGGATTTGACAGATCCAATCCTGCTTATGATGGGTTAAACGTATATGGCGATGAGGTTTCAACCATTTTAAATTTTGAACAAATTGCGCTTGCAAATAATGTTCCTGCTTTTATAGCATCAACAATGGGCTCTGCAAGAGTTTCAAGAACAGGTTATAATGAAGTTGATATAATGGATGGCTATATTGCGGAAAGCGCAAAAGCCGATTTTTCTTTTCATTACAGACCTTTTGCCAATGATTTGGAAGTTATTTACAATGCTAAGTTTGGAAGCGGAAATACTATTTACCAAGGCGCCAACAGATACAATATCAACAATTTCTTTATGCAGCAACATAAACTGGAAATTAAAGGCGACAACTTTTTTATAAGGGGATATATTACGGATGAAGATGCGGGAGATTCTTATGACAGCCGTTTTGCGGCGATTAATATTAACAGAAGCTGGAAATCCGATACAGATTGGTTTACCCAATATGCCGGAGCATATCTTCAAACGTATGTTGGAACAATACTGGGCGGAGGAACTCCAAATCCAGCCGTAATTCACCAACAGGCTCGCGACTTTGCGCAAACTGGCGCATTGGTTCCCGGAACTGAAGCTTTTAAAACAGCTTTTGACAAAGTAATTTCCGATCCAAGTTTGTTGACAGGGGCTAAATTTAAAGATGACACAAAAGTTTACCATTCCGATGCCAATTATAATTTTGCAGATTTGGTTGATTTTGCAGACATTCAGGTAGGTGGTTCTTGGAGAAAATATTCTTTAAACTCTTTCGGAACAATTTATACGGATCCTGATGGCGCAATCAACTATGAAGAATACGGCGCTTATATGCAAATGCAAAAGAAATTTGTTGATGACCGATTGAAATTTACTGGATCTCTCCGTTATGATAAAGCACAAAATTTTGACGGAAATTATTCTCCAAGAGTTTCGCTTTCCTACTCATTGGGAGAAGGCAAAACGCGAAACTTAAGGGCTTCATTTCAAACAGGTTTCAGAAATCCAACCACCCAAGACCAATACATTGGTTTAGATGCCGGCAGCGCAATTTTAGTGGGATCGGCACCAGACAATTTAGACCGATATACATCAAGTCCAATATCAGTTAGTGCTACCGGGCAATCACTAGGTTTCCCTAACACTGTTCAATTATCTGGCAGAAGAGCTTATGACAATGCATTTACTTTGGCATCTGTGAGGGCTGGAGCCCCTGAAAAATCTGACATTTCTCTTGTACAACCTGAAAAAGTAACCGCTTTTGAAGTTGGTTATAGGGCCAGTTTCGGAAAATTATCTCTTGATGCAAGTGCTTATTATAATGATTACAAGGACTTTATAGGTGTTAAAACAGTGTTAGTGCCATTATATGGAAAAGCAGATTTTTCAGACTTTGTTCCCGGTGGCCCACTTCCGGCTCCTTTAGCTGCAATTGCATTAAATGCGGGCGATTATAAAGCTTTTCAAACATACACAAACTCGCCTGCCGACATTTCATCTTATGGCGCAACAATTGGCATGGATACCAAAGTAATGGGAAATTACAATTTTGGCATAAATTATACTTTTGCGAAGTTTGATTTTGACCAAGCTTCAGATCCTGATTATGAAGCCGGTTTTAACACTCCGGAACATAAAGTGAAAATTTCCTTCGGAAACACAAATATTATTGAAAACTTAGGGTTCAATGTCAATTACAGATGGAGCGACAGTTATTTATATGAAGGAACATTTGTAAATGCAATAGTTGACTCTCGCTCAGTAGTTGATGCGCAAATTAACTATAGCATTCCAAAATGGAAGTCTTTGTTTAAAATAGGAGGCGCCAATATTGGAGGAAAAGAATATTACAGTGTTCCCGGAACAGGAAAAATAGGCTCACAATATTTTGTTTCCTGGACTATTAATCCATAAAAATCAAAATTGTTTATTTTTAGAAACGCCCTAAATTTTTGGGGCGTTTCTTTTTTATAAAAAACACGTATTTTTTTTTCAAAATAAAATCAAAAAACTATCTTTGCACCTTGAAAATAATGGCTAAAGCCAAAAGAGTAAATATCTAAAAAATAAATAGTTAAAGTAATGGCAAAAGTTACAGGCAGAGTTGCACAAATTATTGGACCGGTTATAGACGTTGAATTTGAATCTGGAACTGTACTTCCAAGAATATATGATTCCTTGGAAATCACTAAAAAAGACGGTACATTATTAATATTGGAAGTGCAATCTCATATTGGTGAAGATACCGTAAGAACCATTTCTATGGATTCATCAGACGGATTGAGCAGAGGAACTGAAGTTGTGGCTACGGGTAAAGCAATTCAAATGCCTGTTGGAAATGATATTTACGGACGCTTGTTTAACGTAATTGGCGATGCCATTGACGGATTGGGGAATTTGCCTAAAGAAGGTGAAAACGGATTGCCAATTCACCGTCAGTCTCCAAAATTTGAAGACTTGTCCACTTCAACAGAGGTTTTATTTACAGGAATTAAAGTAATCGATTTAATTGAACCCTATGCAAAAG
>JAQVGD010000087.1 GCA_028696945.1 Lutibacter sp. | reverse complement strand
CGGACTTCGGACTTCGGTCTTCGGTCTTCGGTCTTCGGTCTTCGGTCTTCGGACTTCGGTCTTCGGACTTCAGTCTTCGGTCTTCGGACTTCGGTCTTCGGTCTTCGGTCTTCGGTCTTCGGTCTTCGGTCTTCGGTCTTCGGACTTCGGACTTCCAGCTTTAAACATTAAAACTAACAAATGCAGACATTAAACTACGAAGGTTTACAACTTACTAACGGAGTTTCCAAAAAAGTAACCGATGCTTTGGTAATTGAGGCCGCTTTGCAAATAAACATAAATAAAGAACCCTACACAGTAGTGATGCGAACGCCTGGCGATGATATTGAGTTGATTAGAGGCTTGCTTTATGCGGAAGATATTTATAAAGGAGAAGAAAATTTAGGTATTGAAGTCGTTGAGAAACGCGAAAACGGATTTTCAATATTAAATGCTTCAATTCCTAAAAAACAACTCGGTAAAGGTTATTTAAACAAGCGTACCTTACTTTCTGTTTCTTCCTGTGGTATTTGCGGAAAACAAAAATTGGAAGACATTAACTATAGTGGGGTCAAATTAATTAATAATATTATTTTCGACATCTCTAAGTTAGAAGAAATGTTTGTTGAAATGAAATCGAAACAAGAAACTTTTGAAATATCAGGAGGATCACATGCTGCGGCCATTTTTAATAAAAATTATGAAATAATTTCTTTAAAAGAAGACATTGGAAGACATAATGCAGTAGATAAAGTGGTTGGCGAATTGTTAAATTCAAATCAATTAAAGGAATCTTTTGTGATGCTTGTGAGCGGCAGGGTTTCCTATGAAATTATTTCCAAAGCATTTATCGCTAAAATCCCAATTGTGGTGGCAGTCTCTGCCTGTTCCACTTTAGCGGTAGATTTTGCCAAAGAATTCGGTATTTGTCTGATTGGATTTTCAAGAGGCAATAAAGCTACTGTTTATGCTAAGTAAGTTGGAAAATTAAAATATAGACCGAAGTCCGAAGTCCGAAGTTCCCCCGCTAGCGAAAGACAACGTGGCAACCTGTTGAGAACTAACGAAATCACAAACACAGTAACCACAATAAGCAGCAGATTGCCACAGTCGCTACTCCATTTCATTGCGTAACTCCTTCGCAAAGACCTGTCATTGCGAGGCGTCTTGAAGCGAGAGCGAAAGACAACGTGGCAACCTGCCCCGAACTAACGAAATCAAAAGCTCAGTAACCACAATAAGTAACAGATTGCTTCATTCCACTGCGTTCCACTCGCAATGACGTCAAAAGCTCAGTAACCACAATAAGTAACAGATTGCTTCATTCCACTACGTTCCACTCGCAATGATGTCAAAAACACAGTAACCACAATAAGTAACAGATTGCCGCAGTTGCTACTCCATTTCATTGCGTAACTCCTTCGCAAAGACCTGTCATTGCGAGGCGTCTTGAAGCGAGAGCGAAAGACAACGTGGCAACCTGCCCCGAACTAACGAAATCAAAAGCTCAGTAACCACAATAAGTAACAGATTGCTTCATTCCACTGCGTTCCACTCGCAATGACGTCAAAAGCTCAGTAACCACAATAAGTAACAGATTGCTTCATTCCACTGCGTTCCACTCGCAATGACGTCAAAAGCTCAGTAACCACAATAAGTAACAGATTGCTTCATTCCACTGCGTTCCACTCGCAATGACGTCAAAAACACAGTAACCACAATAAGTAACAGATTACTTCACTCCACTGCGTTCCACTCGCGCCAGTGTGAGGGTTAAACCTAAGATCCTGCTGAAAAAGCGGGATTAGTTCAAATTCAATTCTTAGTGCGTCTTATAGACTTCTCAAAATTGAGTTTTACTAACAAACTACACGATTTTATAAACAAAAGACATCTTTTTTATAATATTTCGCAAAAAATGTTGTGTGTTTAAAAACTTTGTTTTACATTTGTCGCATAAGAGCGTCCCTAAGATTGCAAATTTTTACGGAGAGGGTTTGCAATTAGTTGATTTTTACAATAAAAATACCCGTTTTTATCGCTTAAAAATCGATTTTAGCTTTTAAAATCTCCAAAATAGAAGTTTTATTTGATAAAATTTTGAAGTATTTAAACTTTTTTATTAAGGCTAAAGCCTTGTAAAATAAGGGAAAAATAGCTTTACGAACCCCTTTTTTCTAAAATTTTTTAGAATTTAGGTGGATTTTTATTGCCTGTATGTAAGATTTATTATATATTTGATGTTCTTACTAATCATTTAATTCTTACTAAAAATGAAAAAATTAAAATTAATTTTCGGATTGCTACTTGTAGCAGCATTTGTGGCTATATCAGTATTAAGCTATACTTCAAACGATTCTCAAGCTATTTCAAAACCAGATGCAGCAAAGTATATTCCTAGACAAGGATAATAATCACATACAAAAATTATTTATTTAATTTAAATAATATATACCACAATAACAATGTTATTGTGGTTTTTGTGGTAGAATTTAGTTGCGTATTCAAATTTATTAATTATATTTGGAAGCTTATAACCTCTTATAATAATGAAAGGCAACAAAAAAACATCCTTATTTATTGGCAGCTTAATGGCTGTACTCATAGTCTCTACCCCTTATTTGTTATATTTTTACCAATCTTTGCCTAAAGATTTAGAAAATTTAGATACGATTTTCGGAGTGATAAAAGGAGGGTATTACGGAACTGCCAGCACATATATTTATTATTTCTTTTCTAAATTTGTACCACTATTGCTTTTATTTATTTGGTTTATTACCAATAAACATTGGTGGGTGCATGCGCTCATTATCCCTATTACCGTCTATTTATTTCAGTTAATTGCAGTTGTCAATGACAGTGAGTTTTACATGGATGAAGTTGAGTTTATCTATACCGTTCCCTTTTTAGTGGTTATTTTTGTCATTCTTTATTTTATAAGAAGTAAAATATCCATTTACATACAGGCGGTAGATTTAAAAAAGGAAATGGACGAGAACATGAAAACACCTAAAAGATACGGGTGATTATACCCTATTCCAAAATAACCCCAGAATTTTTAACAGTTAATTATTATTTGTTGCCCCACAAATTTTGGAGTTTAAAAAATGGAAAAAAACATAGATGATCTTACCTTGTTATTACAGCGAAGCGAAAATAAAATGGTTTTGCTTGATAAAAAATTAGCTTTTTTAAATAAATTACTGGTAGTTATAAGTATTGTTATGTTACTTTTTTGTATTTATACATGATTTTCGCAATCAAACTTCTTCAAGATAATCTTTACAAAAAAAGTAACCTATAAACTTCCTCCCTTCTCCTTTTCACTTCCGATTATTAATCAAGACTCCAGTTTAAACTGGCTATTATGATTGAAATATCTAATTTTCGGTACTTTGTCACACTTTAGGGCAATGTCATTAAATTAAGACCTTAACGCCTTTATTTTGTCATCCCGAGGTACGAGGAATCACATTATGTTTAGCTATTTAATGCAATTCCTCCTTTGTCGGACACGAGCGATAGCGAACTGGTGAAGCAATGACAAATATTCCATTAACTTAATAACATTAACCCTTTAGGGAGGGGAAAGAGCAAAGGGTCGAAAATTCAATTATTTTTACCCTAACCCTAAAGAGAATAATTGAATTTTCTACGTTCGAACCAACTTGAAACCTCCGAAATATGGATTTCAATTTAAATAGCAACGCTCAACTAAACTAGGGCCTTAATCAACTTAAAAATTGAAAGTTTTTATAGGTAATTCCTACGACAAAAAATATATTGGACATAAATATCCACTATTAGAATTATTACATATATTTGCATTATAAATAATATTAAAACAAACTAAAAAATCAGTAATTATGGAAGTGGTAGCTATAACCCAAATTGAACCAAGACTTAAACATCCAATAATTTTTCAAAAACAGGATTATATAGCGGAAAAAGGAGAAATTTTTGGTTGGGAATACCTATTGGAAGGTTCCAATTTTTGGGAAGTTAAAATCAGCAAATTAATTATTGGAGAAAAGGCCACTTCTCTGGGAGAACTTGTGGCTGACGATTATAGAAAAGCAACAGTTTTGGGCAAATTTGGTCTCGATTTTTCTTGTGGAGGGAAAAAATCGCCTAATGAAGCTTGCAAGGAGAAACATGTTCATTTAGAAAATAACATTCTTTTTTCCAAAGTAATTCAACTTGAAAAAGAGTTGTTGAATTAGCATGAGTACTATATATTTAATATCGGTTTTTATCCATGTAATTTGTGCAGCATTTTGGATAGGCGGAATGCTCTTTATCCCACTTATATTGGTGCCGGGCATTAAACAACAACCCAATCGTATATTGCTGCTTTATAAAACTGGAATTAAATTTCGATTTTATGGTTGGATTTCAATCGTAATATTATTTATTACCGGATTTTTAAATATGTATTTTAGGGGTTTGCCTTTTACGTTGGAATTTTTTACCAACAGCAATTACGGGAAATTATTGAGTATAAAATTGGGTCTTTTTGTTTTAATGTTGCTTATTGCCGGAATTCACGATTTTTATTATGGCATGAAATCAATAGATGAAATGCAACAGACAAGCAATCATAAATATAAGCTAATGGCCCGATGGACTGGGATGCTTAATTTATTACTGGCCTTAACAATCGCTTTCTTGGGCATCGCTTTATCAAGAGGAGGATTTTAAAAAGATGATATGTTCCCTCATATAATAGCTAAAACTAAAATGAAAAAATAATTTATGAGAGAACACGAACAAATAAGACAGCTTAAACAGCACCTTGGAACTTTAAAAAAAGATGCTTGTGAATTGGCGTTAAATCTATCAGAAAATTACCTTAGGTTTGAAGAAAAGTTAATGTTTCCCTATTTAGAAAATACGCTTCATAAAATAAATTGGCAATTATTGGAAAAGCCTTGTCGGAAATAGAAATTACAGCTCAAAAATTTATACCTCAATTTTGGAAAAATAAAACGAGCATAACAAATTTTGATACACAGCAGAATGATTAATGGCGAACTGCATCTGTACCAATAAAAAATAAAATATAAACAGATGAAAATTAACAAACAAACAAAAATATCGGCACTCATTAAAGAAAATACAGAAGCCATTGAGCTCATTGCGTCAGTAAATTCATATTTTAATCAATTAAGAAATCCATTCATTCGCAAAATTTTAGCTTCAAGAATAACTGTTGGAGACGTCGCCCGAATAGGGAAATATGATATAAATATTTTATTAAAAAATTTAGCAGACATCGGCTTTGAAATTGAAACTATCCCAGTGTTAAAAGAAGAAAAAAATGAGATATCGCAAAATTCTGCAATTTTAGAGGCTATTAACTCCTCAAAATTTACCACATTAGACGTAAGACCAGCTTTGGCAAAGGGTGAAGATCCCTTTAAAAATATTATGGATGCATTAAAAACACTGCAAGAAGGTTATGCATTAGAAGTCATAAATACTTTTGAACCTACACCGTTAATAAAAATAGTGAATTCTAAAGGTTATGTGAGTATGGTGGAAACAAAAAACAATGTTGTTTTTACATATTTCCTTAAAGTGGCGGAGACCGAAGAAATGCAGCCAGTTGATACTTCTATATTTAAAATTTCATACGATGAATTTGAAGAAAAGAAAGCCGATTGCAAAAAAGAAATTAACGAAATTGATGTTCGTAATTTAGAAATGCCATTGCCTATGTTAACAATTTTACAGGAATTGGAAAAACTAAAAGAAAATGAAGCTTTGTACGTTCATCATAAAAAAATACCACAATATTTATTGCCGGAATTGAAAGAAAGGAAGTTCAAAACCTGGATTACGGAAATCGACAATGAAAATGTTAAACTTCTAATTCATAAATAAATGAATCAGCTAGCAAGTCAAAATGCACCTTCCTCAAAAGTGGTTGTGCCTCATTTTGTGTTCGGAGGTTTTACTTGGCTAGCAGTATCGCTGCTTATTTTATTTAATCCGGTAGCTTTTACGCAACATTTTTTTAATCCGTTATTGCTTTCCATAACGCACTTACTCGCTTTAGGATGGATAACCATGGTTATTTTTGGTGCCTTATATCAATTAATTCCTGTTATTATGGAAGTGAAATTATATAGTGAGCGTTTTGCCTTATTTTCTTTTGTTTTGCTTGGGTTGGGTGCTGTTTTAATAGCCTATTCATTTTGGCAATTTTCTTTTCATACTATGTTATTTATCGGAGGCAGCTTAGTTGTAGTTGCGGTTGTTTTTTTCGTTATAAATGTTTTAATTACCGCATATTCATCAAAGAAAAAAAATATAGAAAGAATTTTTATTATTACCGCGGCAATTTGGTTGTTGTTCACGGTTTTAGCAGGACTTACCCTTGCCATTAATTATGCTTTTCCTTTTATAGGGATTTCACATCTGGAACTGTTAAAACTCCATGCACATGCGGGCATTGTTGGCTGGTTTATTCAACTAATAATAGGCGTTAGCAGCAAGTTGTTGCCAATGTTTATGGTTTCGCATAACCTGAACACAAAAAAGTTAACTTACGCCTACTTTTTAATAAATATTGGTCTAATTTTGGGAGTTGTTTCGTTATTTATACTTTGGAAGTACGGTGTAATTATAAGTGTAGTTATGGTTGTATTGGGTATTTTTAGCTATTTGTCATTTATTTTTGAAGCTTATAAAAAACGGGTAAAGAAACGACTTGATATCGGTATGAAACAATCAGCGCTCTCTTTTATCGTGCTGGTTATTCCATTATTCCTTATTTTATCGTTTATATTTAATTTCAAATTGCTCAACAACCTCACTTTGCCCCTGTCTGTAGCCTATGGAAGCACCATTTTTATTGGTTTTGTTTCTTCTTTAATCATGGGACAAACTTATAAAACCTTGCCTTTTATAATATGGCTAAAAGTATATAGGGGACGAATTGGAAAAGTGAAACTCCCATTGCCAAAAGATCTTTATGCCGAAAAAGTGGCTGTTGCGCAACTCTGGCTTTTCGCAACAGGATTTTTATTGCTTTTAATAGGAATATCATCCACAACAAATTACCTAGTGAGCAGTGGCGGAATGGTATTATTTTTGTCGATTGCCCTCTATAATTACAATGTTTTAAAAATTATATTTCATAAACCCAAAATAAAATAATAGCATTATGAATACATCAAACGAAAAATTAATGGAATTACTAAAAGAAGTTATCGATCCTGAGTTAATGGTTAATATTGTGGATTTAGGATTGGTTTATGGCGTAACCATCAATGAAGATACACATAAAATTGATGTCGATTTGACACTTACTTCTCGCGGATGCCCAATGGGAGATATGATTACTGAAGATACCAAACAAGTAATTAACGCAAACTATCCTAACTATGAAGCTGAGATTCATCTTGTTTGGGATCCCGCCTGGTCGATAGAAAAGCTTACCGAGAAAGGAAAAGAAGAACTGGGTTATTTTTAAAGATAAAATAATAATCTCTTTCTCCTAAGTTATTAATTAGGAGAAAGAACATAGAAAATAGACGAAAAACTACGGTGCTGATAATCAGTTACTTATCACACATTCTTTTTCATTTCTATCATCGTTCATTTAATACCAAACTCTTTTCTCCAATTTCAAGACCATCAAATCATTTTGGCGGCTAAAATCGCTTATTGAGAAATTACATCAAATAAATGTTTAAATGGCATTATAAAATAATACTACTTTAACTTATTTAGGCAAGCAAAAACAAAAATTAAATTTCGCGTTTAATTTTAAATAATTAAGAAGGTTTTCTTTTTAGTTGAACATAAAATAATTACCTTTGTTTAGAATGATTCTAAATAGAATATGATTAAATGATACCTAAATGATAACCAGAAAGCTATACCATATTTTTTTGCTTATATGCCTTTTAACCTCTCTTAGCCCTAATAAAGTCTCAGCAAAAAATAACGATAATAAGGAAATACAAACCATCATCCATTTGCTGGATTATATTTCCAAAGATTACCCAATGGTAATAAAAGAAGGGCTTGTATTAAATGAAAAAGAATATGAGGAAATGCAGGAATTCAGTGCTACCGTATATGACTTAACTGACAAAATTACGTTGCCCCCCAAAGAGCGAGCACTCATATTATCCAATCTTTTGAACTTACAGAAGCTAATAGAAAATAAAGAATCATTTTTAAAAATAGATGCTATTACAAAATTTGTAAAGGAAGAAATCATAAAAATCACAGGCTATATAACTGCGCCTACCGTTTGGCCTGATTCTAATAGTGGACAAAAATTATTTGCCCAAAATTGCATACAATGCCACGGTTCACAAGGCGATGGGAATGGAGAATTGGCAGTCGGCTTAAATCCCATTCCTACAAATTTCTTAAATGATTCGCTTATGGAAAAAGTATCTCCATTTCAGGAATATAATACCATTAGGCTTGGTGTAAAAGGAACGGCGATGGAGGGTTTTACAAAATTTACCGATAAAGAAATTTGGAATTTGGCCTTTTACGTTAAATCGTTGCGATTCAAAAAACAACCATTAGACAGCATTTTGTTTAAATCATTGCTTGAACAGGCCAATTTAGAAGTATCCTTAGAGGATGTTGCCACACTTTCCGATATACAATTAATGGAGAAATTGGGCACTTCTTCTGATGACAATAAAACGAAAAATAAATTAAAGGCACTCCGAATTTTTTCTCAAACAGAAAATCCATCCGATAATTCATTAAAAATAGCAACCGATTATTTAATTAGCGCGTTAAAAACCTATAAAGAAGGTGAAAATAAAACTGCCCGTCGGTATGCGCTGGCTGCCTATCTGGAAGGAATTGAACCAATGGAAGCCAAATTAAAAACCTACGCACCGGCATTTTCAACAAAACTTGAACAACAGATGTTGCGGGTGCGACAAAGCATAGAGCAAAATAAAAATAATTCTGAAGTAGAAAATGAGATTAACGTTGCCCTCGGACTAATTGTTGAAGCCAACCAAGTCATGAAAGATAGTAGTCTAAGCTATTGGCTAACTTTCCTGTTATCAGCATCTATCTTACTGCGGGAAGGCTTAGAAGCTTTTTTAATTATTGTTCTAATTCTTGCTCTTATCCGAAGTTCTGGAGCAAAGCAAGCTAAAATATGGGTTCATAGCGGCTGGATTTTAGCAGTTGCTATGGGTATGGCAGGATGGTTTTTATCTGGTTGGCTAATAAATATTAGTGGCCAAAACCGTGAAATTATGGAAGGCCTTATCTCTTTATTTGCCGTTATAATACTATCTTTTGTCGGATTTTGGCTACATAACAATTCCCACGCAGAAAAATGGAAAAAATTTGTGGAAGAAAAAATCGGAAAGCAACTTCAAAAAGAAAAAATGTTTGGCTTGGCCTTTTTCTCATTTATGGTCGTTTTTAGGGAAGCATTTGAATCAATACTGTTTTTGCAGGCCATAAATCTCGAAACAATACCTATAAACAAATCGGCCATAGGGTTTGGAGTTCTCGCCGCATTTGGTCTCATCGCTTTATTGGGATTCCTGTTTCTTCGATACTCAAAAAAAATACCGGTACGCCAACTATTCCTATACTCATCTTGGGGAATCTCATTATTGGCGATAATCCTTCTGGGGAAAGGAATTCATTCCATTCAGGAGTCGGGTTGGATTTCTATAACAAATTTCCCAATTGTTGTACATGTAGATTGGCTAGGTATATACCCAACAACTGAAACGATTGTTTCACAGCTGATATTGTTGGGTGTTGTGTTGGCATTGTATTATTCAAATAGCCGTAAGTGGAAGTTGCATTCAAATTCCAATCGCTAATATAAAAGTTACCAAAACCATTATAATATTGACTAAAATATAATGGATAAACATATCCATTATTATTGAATTTTGTATATCTTTGCCTTAAAAAGTAAATGTTTTCAAAAGCTTGTGAATACGGAATAAGAGCGACAATCTATATTGCCAAAAAATCATTATTGGATAAAAAGGTAGGCTTAAAAGAAGTGGCAGAAGCTATAGATTCACCAGAGGCATACACCTCAAAAATATTACAGAAACTCGCAAAAAATAATATTATCAACTCTAATAAAGGACCGACAGGCGGGTTTTCAATGGACAAACAAAAGACCAACGAAGTAAATTTAAGCACCATTGTTTATACCATTGATGGTGACGATATTTATAAAGGTTGCGGACTCGGTTTAGAAAAATGCAATGAACAAATGCCTTGCCCAGTACACAATCAATTTAAAATTATTAGAGAAGATCTTAGAATTATGCTCGAAACAACAACAATTATTTCCTTAACAATGGGGCTTGAAGACGGATTAACATTTCTGAAAAGATAAAAAAATTTGAATTGATACTGGGCATTTTTATCCAGTATTAATTGAAGCTAACTTTCAATAAAAATTAAAATAACTAAAAAAGTATAACATGGAAATTAAAGAAAATCAAAACATAGGAGAATTGGTAGCACAAGATTACCGCGCAGCTTCGGTTTTTAAAAAATATAAAATAGATTTTTGCTGCAACGGAAACAGAACCATTTTTGAAGCCTGTGAAAAAAGTAAAATAGACCCTTCAAAAATACTAACTGATTTGGATGCGGCTACACAAACTAACGAAACCTCTATAGATTTTCAATCTTGGCCTTTAGATTTATTGGCAGATTATATTGAAAAAAAACACCATCGGTATGTGGAGGAAAAAACCTTGGAAATCAAACCTTATTTAGCTAAAATTTGTAAAGTTCACGGCGAGCATCACCCAGAACTATTTAAGATTAATGAAGAATTTTTAGAATGTGCCGGTGCTTTTGCCGCACACATGAAAAAAGAAGAATTGATTGTTTTTCCTTTTATTAGAAAAATGGTCGCATCAAAAAACAGCAAACAACCCATAAATAAACCAGGTTTTGGAACGGTTCAAAATCCGATAAATTTGATGATGGACGACCACGAAGCTGAAGGAGAACGCTTTGTAAGAATTTCAGAATTAAGCAATGACTACACTCCTCCAGAAGATGCTTGCAATACTTACCGAGTTACCTTGGCTTTGTTAAAAGAATTTGAAGACGATTTACATTTGCACGTTCATTTAGAAAATAACATCTTGTTTCCAAAAGCAATTGAAATGGAAAAAGAATTGACCCATTAGCCAGACAAAAGAATATAGAAAATAGAAAAAAATCATTGTGGTAAAAATCAATTGATTACCCTATTTTTTTCCTGATATAACCGTCTATTTAATAAATAAGTCGTGGATAATAAAATCTCAAATAGCGAGTTGGATTGGGATGAGTGAAAATAAATAATTTTTTTAAGAGCTAATTTTGATGAAAAATAGGAATTAAACTTATTGTAGTACAATTCCTAACCCAATGACATTAAATTAAGATGTCGATGATTCATTTTTACCATCATCCCAAGGAACGAGGAATCGCATTACGCCATACTAGCCTATTGAGATTCCTCCTTTGTCGGGATATATCCTTTAAATGATATTGGCTATTCTATTAGCCTCCTAAAAATACAAATATGCCAACCAAACGAAATAGTCATAGATTTTATGAATTAATTTGGAATGTATAATTGATGTAGAAACACATTTAGGAAAAGTAGCTAATTTCAGTATTTTCCTAGAATTAAAGCACAATAACTTGTGGTAAATGGCCTTACATATCATTTCGGTTACGTTTATTGAAACATATATGCTTTATCTTGGAATTTCCATCTGATTTAGCAGGATTTAAGATATACAACTATGAATACAAACAAATCTATAAAAAAACATGAGGTCTTAAAAATATTAGGTCGTGAACACCATCATGGACTATTGCTTTGCTGGAAGATTCGTGCTGGTATTAAAAATAATATTGAATTAAACAGAATAAAAACGTATGCCAATTGGTTTTATTTTACCCAT
The DNA here is from genome assembly GCA_028696945.1 of Lutibacter sp. Lineage (GTDB taxonomy): Bacteria > Bacteroidota > Bacteroidia > Flavobacteriales > Flavobacteriaceae > Lutibacter. Next base: position 940 of record JAQVGD010000087.1, on the reverse strand, counting down.
TTAATTCCACATTTTGAGGTGGAAGAAAAATATCTTTTTCCAATACTAGGTAATAATAATGAATTGATTAAAAAAGCCAATTCGGAACACCGAAGATTAAAAAGATTATTTGAAACTGAGTCTGACCTCCTAAAAGCTCTGAGTCTTATTGAGGAGGAACTCGAGAGGCATATAAGATTTGAAGAACGCATTTTATTTATTGAAATTCAGAAAAAGGCAACTCAAAAACAATTATTATTTTTAGAACAAATTCATTCAGAAGAAAAATTTGTAGATAATTTAACCGATACCTTTTGGGAATAGTGGATAATCATATACAATTTACGGTTGTAGAAAATGGTTCAGATCAAATTATTGAAACTTATGTTGGTGAATATCGCAATTTAATGGTATTGCTTAAAAACGAACTTTACCTAGATAGTTTTGGTGAATGTGGCGGCGTAGGAAGGTGTGCTACCTGCATTGTTAAAGCAAGTGAAATTACGGGAAATTCGGCAATCAAAGACAGAAATGAGCCCACAACACTCTCCAAAATGGGCTATGAGGAAAATAACATACGTCTTTCATGTCAATTATTAATAACCAAAGATTTAGAGGGCTCCAACATTGAAATCATTGATTATTAAAAGGCGAAAGAATATAGAAAGAAGACCATTGTGCTAGTAATCATTTGTTTATCGCATTTTCTTATCCTTATTTATTAGTGCCTATTTAATAAACAAAAAATAGATCAATTTATAGTGTAAGTCAGTTAAGTGATGAATCGAGCCATAACAAATTTTGACACACAGAGAAATGATTAATGGCGAACTGCAGCTGTACCAACAAAAAAATAAAATATAAACAGATGAAACGCCTACAACAGAATCATCTAACAGAAAAAAGAAAGATGCTGAGCGTTCCATTTGACAAATAAAAAACAATAAAAAACAGCAAATGA
>JAQVGD010000275.1 GCA_028696945.1 Lutibacter sp. | reverse complement strand
AGATGTTAATGTAACGGACAAATCATATAGTCTGCCTGCTGAGGTAAAAAGTGAATTCTTCCCTAAACGCAATATGTGCACAGGCAATCAAAGCGCATTACTCATACTGCCTAACGGTGATGTTACCAAACATATTAAAAAGACACCCACAATGGATACAAGCTAACTGAAATCAGATTAATTCTAAGCCGAAAAACAATAGGATTTGAATTACGGAAGTTAGTGAGGGGAAGAAGCCTCCAACTTACGAAAAGCCGAAACATTTCGAAAATGGAGACTTCAAAAGAATGTTTAATCATGGAGGTCAGAAATTTAGCAATAGACCTCCTTAACTTTACAAATATATGAAACGCAAGAGTTTTATGAACTTATTAAGTTTAAAGGCAATAATTTTTGCCATTGGAATGATATTTATTTTTCAAGCTTGTAAAAAAAATGAACTAATTGAAGATGATAGCATTTTAATGACAGAACAACTCTTTCAGGACAATGAGTACAATGCTGACTTTAGTGATTTTGCAAAAGCCGTAAGCAATGCTTTAAAAACGAGCTCTGACTTTCGTAAGGTAGTCAAAGAAGAAGCATTGCTAATGATTGATGGAGATTATGATGTTATTTTAAAAAGAGTAATCAACAAAAGAGTTACACCTCCCTCAACATTAAAATCTGATAAGGTCATTTACACTGTTAAAGACTTATTAGAAGATTCATATTCAGCATCGGGACAATTAAATCAAAAATCAGCACCGACATCAATTATTGATGAATTATCAAATAAATACCCTGATATGCAGATTGCTGTTCCTGTTCATGCTGAAGATTGGGATGAAGAGAATTATATTCCTACAGTTACATTTTTGCCCTTAGAATATGACGATGCAACAACTACAACCATTACAGGTTATGATTCTCAAGGTAATATTGTGCCTATTGATGTAATCAACGAGCCTTCAAAACCAGTAATCGTTATTAGTGAAAACGAAAGGTTGATTGACCTAGAGCCAGACCCTGATTATCCAATAGTTCCATCTACTCCAACCAACCTAAGTGGTACACAAACAGAATCGGGAATTAGATTAACATGGGAAATGCCAAGTGGCACGAAGCCTTTTAACACAACGGGATATTATGTTTATAGAAAAAGTGCAGGAACATCAAGTTATACAAGAATTAAAACTGTTGTAGGTGCATATGAGAGAAGTTATGATGATAACAGTGTAGAAGCTAGTCGTTCATATTCATACTATGTAATGGCATACTATCAAGGAGAAACTTCCTCTCCTTCTAATTACATTACATTGACTGCACCAAATTATCCTAAACCAGTTTTATCGTTTGATGCAATTCAAAACTCAAAAAATGAAATTGAGTTGCGTTGGCAAAATGACCACAGCCAATACATTTTAGAAACAAAAGTTTCGAAACATGTTGTAGGTGTAACGAATGGGTATCAATTTTTTAAATCATTTACTGCAAATGAACATGATTATTTTGACCATGATGTAGTTGTAGGTAAGAAAGTGGTGTATAAAATCAATCATGTTACATCATTAGGTGAATCAAATGCTAAGTATGACTTTATTCATGTACCCTATCGTGATATTTCACAGAATTCACCCGTTTACATTAAGAAAATAAAATTTACTGATTGGAAAATAGAAAGATGGCCTGCAGGTAAGCCTGAATTTTATGTCACAGTCACAAATGTTGATGCAGGTGGAAAAACTCCGTATAAAGTCCAAGAAGATATTGATTGTCAGTTTTCAAGTAGAAGTAGCACCTCTCAAACTTTCACTGGAAAGAAAGTTATTGATTGGAAACCTGGGTTCTGGTATGATATGCTTTCTTTTTATGTTGTAGAGTATGACAGGTCATGGGGCAAGTTGGATATTACAGCTAGTGTTGGGTATAATTCTAAAAATCAAGACAGCACCGCATTTAATGCAACTGGAAAAGTTGCTTACAGCTATACGATTCAGGATAAAGGTGAAAAATGCGGTAATTCTTATTTGAATTATTATGACAATCCAGAGGTTTGGTTGGAATTTCCAAACTATGGTGTAAAAGTTTTAGTTAGTGAAAGTGATAACTAAATTCATAAATTATGAGAAAAATAATATTAGTAACTTTTTTAACCTGTTGCTCTTTCATTTTGTTCTCACAAGAAAAAGAGCAAAATATAAAACCCAGCATAGAAATTGGGTATTCAGTTCTATTTAATAATCTGAATTCTGATAATTATGCCAATTTCAAATCATCACTTGCCAGTTGGGAAAATACTGCGCTAAATGGCATGAATATTAAGTTTGCCGTAAACTCAAAGCATTCATTCATTGATTACTTTGTTGGCACAACATTTATGGTTGGAGCTGACCAATTGGGGAGCACGAGTTGGACATCCGGGAATACAAATTCATCTGACTATATAATTAATGGAGGTGGAGTATATGCCGGAATTAGTCCAAAACTTAAAAAAAAGCATTTTGGATTAACATCTGAATTTGCGATTGGGGTGTTTTCTTTTAAAGAATATCTGGCAATTTTCAATAATACTGAAACCCCTGTTATTGATATTTATGATAAGAAAACTTCATCCGGGCTTGGAGCAATTAGTTCTGTAGGATTCTACTTCAAAATAGGTAAAATTGGTATTAGCCCCGAAGTAACTGCAATATTTTCAGGTAGTTCAAGTGCCAGCTTCATATTTTATGGGTTTAATATTCCATTATCATATCAATTCTAGATTCACTGGAATAGTCAGTTGCGCTACTGCTATTCCTTTTTCGACTAATAGAACAATTGACATAAATAAGTCGAACAAATACAAATTCGTTTGGTAACATTTTGTATAAGTATTGGCAGACGATGTTGTAAATATTAAGGTTTGTAGCCCGCTCAAACTGCGTAGCGGTTTGAAAGGAAAGCAACACGCAATCTGCCACTACTCATACAATTTACCGTTACCTTGTGCGAAAAGTCATATTTTAATAAAAATC
>JAQVGD010000086.1 GCA_028696945.1 Lutibacter sp. | reverse complement strand
TGAAAACTTAGGTTTTAAAGATGATCTTATTACTGTAAAAAATGGTTTTGGACGTAACTATTTGATTCCTCAAGGATTTGCAGTATTGGCAACAAGTTCAGCAAAGAAAATGTTGGCGGAAACTTTAAAGCAACGCGCTTATAAAGAAGAAAAATTAATAAAAGATGCTACAGAAATTGCAGATGCAATTAAAGTATTGGATATCAAAATTACAGCTAAAACGGCCGATAGCACAAAATTATTTGGATCGGTAAATAACCAAGATGTTGCAGATGCTTTGGCAGTTGCTGGTCAGGTAATTGACAAAAAATACATCAAAGTTGAAGGCGGTACTATTAAAAGAATTGGAAAATACAATACCACTATCAGATTACATAGAGCAGTTGTGGTAGAATTGCCAATTGAAATAATTGCCGAGGAAAAGTTATTAACAAAGTAATTAACAATTTATAGTTGATAAATATATTTAAAGCCCACTGAAAAGTGGGCTTTTTTTGTTTTATATTGGACCACAATTAACCAATATAAATTTAATATCGAATTTCATGAAAAAACAATTATTTTTTTCTATGCTGATAGCATTAATTTCTGTCGCTAGTGCCTTTTCACAGGTAACAACCTCAAAAATTCAAGGAGTGGTAAGTGATGACACTTCAGAAGGATTATTTGGCGCAAATGTTGTTGCAAAACACTTGCCGACAGGAACAGTTTCAGGAACTATCACCTTAGAAAGCGGCAGGTATTCATTGCCAAACTTGCGGGTTGGTGGTCCTTACACAATAACTTTTAGTTATATAGGTTTCAAAACTATTGAATATACTGATGTATATTTAGATTTAGGTAAAGCTTTTGACCTAGACGTTAATATGGAAAGTGAAAGTGAACAATTAGGTGAAGTAGTTATTACTGGTGGAAGAAATACTACTTTTAATAGTGATAGAACTGGAGCTGAAACAAGTGTTGGTAGCAGAGAGCTAACAAAATTACCAACAATTTCAAGATCTACTGCAGATTTTACACGTTTAGATCCCTCTGCATCGGGAGGTTCATTTGGTGGCAGAAACGACCAATTCAATAACTTTACTTTAGATGGTTCTATCTTTAACAATCCATTTGGATTAGATGCTGCTACACCTGGTGGACAAACAGGTGCGCAACCAATATCATTAGATGCTATTGAACAAATTTCTGTGGCAACAGCACCTTACGATGTAACATTATCTGGTTTCACAGGGGCTTCTGTAAATGCAGTTACTAAAAGTGGTACCAATAAAGTAACAGGAACCGTTTATGGTTTTTTTAGAAATCAGGATTTAACAGGTAGCAAAGTAAAAGGAGAGGATATATTTGTTCCAGAATTAGAACAAACCCAATATGGAATTAGTATTGGAGGTCCTATTGTTAAAGACAAGCTTTTTGTTTTTGCGAATTTTGAAGTAGATGAAAGAAGCGATTTAGGTCAAACTTGGTTGCCAAATAGAGGTACAGGTGCAGTAAATGAATCAAGAGTTTTGGAATCTGATTTACAAGCAGTGCAATCCGCTTTACTCAATTTAGGATATGATCCAGGTTCCTACGAGGGATTTACTCATGATTCAAATAGTACAAAGGGTATTTTAAAAGTTGATTGGAACATGAATGAAAATAACCGTTTGGCCGTTATTTATAACTTTTTAGATGCATCAAGCGACAAGACCGCGCACCCAACAGCTATATCATATAGGGGTCCTAGCTACCAAACTTTACAATTTGAAAATTCAGGATATGAAATAAATAACAAATTGCAATCATTTTTAATGGAATTAAACTCTAAATTAGATGACAATGTATCCAATAAGCTTCAAATTGGTTATACTCATTTTGATGATTTCAGAGTTCCGTTTTCTGAACCAGCACCGGTAATTAATATCTATAAAAATGGCTCACCATATATTATTGCTGGGCATGAACCATTCTCAATTAATAATACTTTAGACCAAAAAGTATTTCAATTAACAAATAATCTAAATATCAGCAAAGGAAATCATAATTATACCATTGGTTTTTCATTTGAAAAATTTCAATTTAAAAATTCTTTCAATTTAGGGGGTTATGATAATTTTACTTATCCATATAGAGGTACATTTACAATACCAGGATTTGGAGGACCATATCCATCTGTACAGGATTTTTTAGATCTTTCTAATCCTGGTGGTGTAGTTGATACAAATATAACTTATGCAGAAAATGTATTTGATAGTCGTAATGCTGCAGGTGCTGGTAATGATGGTGGTTGGAAATTAGCTGAAACAAATGTTGGCCAAATGGCATTTTATTTACAAGATGAGTGGGATATAAATGACGATTTTAAAATTTCTTATGGTGTTAGATTTGACAAACCGTTGTATTTTGATACTTCTAGATTAATTCAAAAATACATAGATACGGATAATGGAGCAACAAGAGATAATAGCATTTTATATTATGACCCAGAAACAGGTGATGCAGTTACGTTAAACTCAACCAAAATGCCAAACAATCAATTCTTAGTTTCGCCAAGGCTAGGATTTAATTGGGACATAAATGGTGATAGAACAGTTCAGTTTAGAGGAGGAACAGGGTTGTTTACCGGTCGTTTTCCTTTTGTCTGGTTGGGCAACCAAGTAAGTGGAGCAGATGATACTTTTTTTCAGATTGTTGATCCAGACTTTAAATTTCCACAAGTATGGAGATCGAGTTTAGGATTGGACTACCAATTAGAAAACGGAGTTGTGCTTACCACAGATATATTTTACACGAAAGATATAAATGGTGCCCACGTGCAAAACTGGGGATTAAAAACACCAACAGGAACTTTAAACGGGGTTGATAATAGACCTGTTTATCAAGAATCAGATAAAGGAGCGAACAATGCTTATGTATTTACAAATTCCGACAAAGGAAGAACTTTAAATGCGAGTTTTAAAGCGCAAAAATCTTTTGAAAATGGTTTGTATGTAATGGCGGCTTATAATTATTTAAATTCTAAAGACGTAAACTCCATTGAAGCAGAAATTACAGGAGATGCGTTTGCATTTAATCCAACTTTAGGAAATTCAAATGATGCTACATTGGCCTATTCTAAATATGGTGATACACACCGCTTTATTGGTGTGGCTTCCAAAACTTGGCAATACGGCGAAAATGACCAATGGGGAACTTCCCTTTCTGCATTTTTTGAATATGCCCAAGGAGGAAGATTTTCTTATACTTACGGTGGTGATATAAATAATGATGGCTCTTTTGTGAACGATTTAATTTATATTCCAACTGCTCAAGAAATTAACAATATGTCATTTGACACTTCATTAGACACAGAGGCAAACCAAAGACTAGCTCTGGAATCTTATATTCAACAAGATGATTATTTAAGCGGCAGAAGAGGAAGTTATGCAGAACGTTATGGTGCTTTAGCTCCTTGGAGAGGAAAATGGGACATGAAATTTATTCAGGAGTTGAAAGTTTCAAAAACCAATTCTATACAATTTAGCATTGATATTTTAAACGTAGGCAATCTAATTAATTCAGATTGGGGATTGGTGCAAGAGCCTAGTGCAGTGCAACCTATTGGTGTGACTGTTGATGGAACCGGAACTCCAACCTATGCATTTAGTCCAAATTTAAAGGATACTTTTGTATATGATGCTGGTTTATTATCCAGATGGCAAATGCAATTTGGATTGCGTTATTCATTCTAAATTTTAAAATAACTATATTTGAACCGCCCAATTTGGGCGGTTTTTTTATTTTAGATTACTGATGAAATACAGACAATTAACCAAAGAACAGTTTTCGGAATTACATAAAGAATTTGCTGAATTTTTGGCGACACAGCAAATTGATGCAAAAGAATGGAATAAAATAAAAGAAGAAAAACCATCGATGGCCGAAGAAGAATTAAATATATTTAGCGATGTTGTGTGGGAAAATGTTTTAAGTAAAACAGAATATTTAGAACATATTTCAGCAAATCACATTAATTTATTTAAATGTAATTCAGAAGAGATTATTAGAATCTTTATCAAATTAAATGATGAAAATAAAAATTTTTTAAATGAAGCCTATTTTAAATGGTTCTTAAAAAATCCGCTTGATGAACTATTTGAGTATTTTAAGGCAGAGAAAAAATATTTAAAAGAGCGAAATTCCGAGTTATTTGAACTTATTGAAATGGGAAGCCAAATTTCAAAAGGGGAATTATTTACAGCAATTAGCCAATTAATAGGTTAACAACCTTAGCTACACCAACTGAAGCTTTTTCTGCTAAAACAGTCAAATTTGAATATAAATTCGGCTGTATGGTCGGTTTTGGATCAATAAAATAAATAGAAACGGTTGACTTTGCACAATTTATTAAGTGCGCTGCCGGATAAACTTGCATAGAAGTTCCAACGATAATTAAAATATCAGCTTCTGAAGTTATTTCCTGCGCTTTATCAAACATGGGCACATTTTCCCCAAACCAAACAATATGAGGCCTAAGCTGCGAATTTTCTTCGCATAAATTACCTATAATCAAATCCTTTTTCCATTCATAGATTAAGTTGGGATTTTTGGTGCTTCGTACTTTCAATAATTCTCCATGTAAATGCAATACTTTAGAACTTCCTGCGCGTTCATGTAAATCGTCAACATTTTGCGTTATAATGCTTACCTCATATTTTTTCTCTAATGCGACCAGTGACTTATGTGCTTCATTTGGAAGAACTTCAAATAACTGAGCCCTTCGTTTGTTGTAAAAATCCAATACTTTTTCCTTATTTTTTTGCCAGCCTATAGGAGAAGCAACTTCCATAACATCATGACCTTCCCATAAACCATTTGAATCTCTAAAGGTATTAATGCCACTTTCTGCACTGATGCCTGCACCTGTTAATACAACTATTTTTTTCATATCTTTTAGTTTTTCAAAAGTAATATTTACCTTTGAAAAAACACAATATTTAGATGATAGATTATAAGTTTATTGATTATTTAGAACAATTTGTATCAGAAAAAAGAAGAAATCTATTTAAAGAAGTTTTAGAAAATAGAACCAGACATTTTACAGTGGCTATCGAAGATATTTTTATGCCTCAAAATGCGAGTGCTGTAGTGAGAAGTTGTGATGTTTTTGGTTTACAGGATGTTCATGTTATTGAAACTAAATACAAATTTTATGCTTCAAACCATATTGCCAAAGGTGCCCAAAAATGGCTGGATTTTTCTGTTTATAAAGAGAAGGACAGCAACAATACTTTAGATTGTATTGCAAATTTACGCGCAAAAGGGTATAAAATTATTGCGACAACGCCACATAACGATTCCTGTTTGTTGCAGGATTTTGACATTACTGAAAAAGCAGCTTTCTTTTTTGGAGTGGAGAAGGCCGGACTTTCAAAAGATGTGTTGGACAATGCGGACGGATTTTTAAAAATACCGATGGTAGGTTTTACCGAAAGTTTGAATATTTCAGTAGCTGCTGCAATCATTCTTCAAAACCTGACTGAAAAACTAAAGAAATCTGAGGTAAATTGGCAATTAACAGCTCTTGAAAAAGACGAAAAATACCTAGAATGGATGGAGAAATCTATAAAAAGCATCAAAAAGATTAAAGAAAATTATTATTTAAAAATAGCTAATCAACTGTAATTTTTTCAATAAAAGCAATAGAATCACATCTTTTCACGGTTAACATAATGTGTTTTAAACTATCTCTACCTTGTATATTATACTGAAAACAAGAATCTAATTTAATTTTATTCCAAATATCAACATTTCCATTTTTTAAAATTTGATAAACTCTTAAGGAATCTATTTTATTTGAATTTAGGACTTGCAATGCTTCCGAAGAGAAAATTTGAGGCTTTCTACGAATACTTTTTAATATTCTGGAATTAGGCAGATAATCAAATTCGGCACTTTTTTTGTCGAGAAAAAAGAATACCATTATAATACCAAGAAATAAACCAATTAAATAATAAGGCAAACGTTGTTTAACTGTCATTTTATAAAAACAATAAATTTATATCTCTAAATGGCAAACTAAACCAGTCGGCCACTGTTTTATCGGTTAAAATACCGTGGTAAAAGTACATACCTTTTTGTAAACTCCTGTCAAATCGCGCTGCATTTTCAAATCCGCCCTCTTCAGCAATATTCAATAAATAAGGTGTAAAATTATTACTTATTGAAAGTGAAGCAGTTCTCGAATAGCGAGAGGGAATATTAGGGACACAATAATGAATTACCCCATGTTTTTGAAAAGTTGGTTTTTTGTGGGTAGTCAATTCAGAGGTTTCAAAACAACCACCACAATCAATGCTAACATCAATAATTACGGCACCATTTTTCATTTTCATTACCATTTCTTCCGTAACCAAAATAGGGGCACGTAATTTACCTCTAACGGCTCCAATGGCAACATCACAACGCATCAATGCCTTTTGCAATGTTTTAGGCTGTATGGTTGATGTGTAAATAAGATGTCCTAAACGATGCTGCAAATTTCGTAATTTAGTGATTGAATTGTCAAAAACTTTTACGTTTGCCCCTAAACCAATAGCCGATCGGGCTGCAAATTCACTAACGGTACCAGCACCTAAAATGACAACTTCAGTTGGTGGCACACCTCCTATATTTCCAAATAGTAAGCCATGTCCTTCATTGTTATTTTGACTCATTATTTCAGCAGCAATTAATACAGAAGCTGTTCCTGCAATTTCACTTAAAGATTTCACAATAGAAAACACCCCCTGATTATCTCTTATAAAATCGAAAGCGATAGCTGTAATGCGCTTGCTTGCCAACGCTTCAAAATATTTTTTTGTCTGTGTTTTTAATTGCAATGCTGAGAAAAGGATACTTTGCGGATTAATTAAGTTAATTTCATCTAAAGAAGGCGGCTCAACTTTTAAAACCATAAGGCAACCAAACGCTTCTTTTACATCATACGAAATTTTTGCACCAGCTTCAGAATATTCTTTATCCGAAAAATTTGCACCTTCGCCAGCTCCAGTTTCAATCACAAATTTAAGTCCCTGTGATGTTAATGCCGCAACAGCATCAGGCGTTAGACAAACTCTTTTTTCCTGATAATATGTTTCTTTAGGAATTCCGATAACAAGTTCGCTTTTCCTTTTTATAATCTCCAAAGTTTCTTCTTGAGGAATTAACTCTTGCTGACTAAACGGCGAAGTAATTTTTTTACCCATTATTTCTAAGTTCTATTGTTCGTAATTGATCGCTGTTTGTGGTTATGGTAATCATTACTGAGTTTAAAGGTACTAAATTTTTTACTTTTTCTGGCCATTCTACCAAGCACCAGCAATCGCTGTAAAAATATTCTTCAACGCCAATGTCTAGTGCCTCATTTTCATTGTTAATTCTATAAAAATCAAAATGATACACTTTTTCTCCATCGGCGGTATGGTATTCATTAACCAAGGAAAAAGTAGGGGAACTAACTGTGTCTGAACTGCCCAACTGGCTTACAATTTCTTTAATTAAAGTGGTTTTACCCACGCCCATTTCTCCATAAAAAAGCAACACTTTATGCTTTGCGATTTTTATAATTTCTTTCGCAATTACAGGTAATTCTTGTAAAGAGTAATTTTTAATCATCTACAATGATGTTTATGCGTTTAATTATTTTCCTATCCCCAGCCCTTTCCAAAGGAAAGGGAGCTTGATTTGGTCTTAAAATAAAACTTTTAATATATAACTTTTAACATTTTTGCTTTATTTAGGTACAAATATAGCACAAGGAATAATCATTTCCTCTAAAGATATTCCGCCGTGTTGATAAGTATTTTTAAAATAATTCACAAAATGATTGTAATTATTTGGGTAAGCGAAAAAGAGATCTTCTTTGGCGAAAATAAAACCACTATTTATTGAAATTGAAGGCAATAAAATTTCTTTAGGATTTTTAACAGCATAAACATCTTTATCTTCATAAGACAAACTTCTTCCTGTTTTATAGCGTAAATTGGAGCTTATATTTTTATCGCCAACCACTTTTGAAGGAACTTTTGAATTAATAGTGCCATGGTCTGTGGTAACAATCAATTTTAATCCTAAGTTCTGGGCTTTTTGTATGATTTCCAACAAAGGCGAATTTAAAAACCAACTGTTGGTTAAAGATCTATATGCCTTATCATCACTAGCCAATTCTTTAATAACCTCCATCTCAGTTTTTGAATGTGAAAGCATATCAACAAAATTGTAAACCACAACCGTTAAATCATTTTCTTTGATGGAATTAAAATTTTCGACCAATTGTTTTCCTGATTTCAAGTTGGTTATTTTATAAAAACCCCATTTAATACTTTGCCGGAGTCGTTTTAATTGTGCAGCTAAAAATTCTTCCTCATATAAATTTTTACCACCTTCTTCCGTGTCATTTTTCCAATATTCAGGATGTTGTTTTTCCATTTCCAAAGGCATTAAGCCTGAAAAAATGGCATTTCTAGCATATTGGGTTGCAGTTGGTAAGATGCTGTAAAAAATAATTTCTTCCTGCTTTTTGTAATATTTTGTAATGGTTTTTTCAATAACTTTAAACTGGTCGAAGCGTAAATTATCGATCACAACCAATAAGGTTCCTTTTGAAGAGCTAACTTCAGGAAGGATTACTTTTTTGAACAAGGTATTGGACATAATAGGTGCATCTTCATCCTGAACCCAATCTTTATAATTTTTCTTTATGAATTTAAAAAACAATGAATTAGCTTCTTGTTTTTGACTTTCCAAAATCTCAATCATTCCAGTATCGCTGATGTTTTCAAGCTCCAATTCCCAATAAACCAGCTTTTTATAAATATCAATCCATTCTTCATAAGAATTTACCATCGCCAAATCCATCGCTATTTTTCTAAATTCCTGCTGATAATTGGAGGTGGTTTTTTCGGAAATTAAACGAGAATGGTCTAAATTCTTTTTTAAACTCAGCAATATTTGATTCGGATTTACAGGTTTTATTAAGTAATCTGCAATTTTATTTCCAATTGCATCTTCCATAATATGTTCCTCTTCGCTCTTGGTAATCATAACAACTGGAAGGTTCGGACGCTTGCTCTTAATTTGACTTAGCGTCTCCAGTCCGCTTAAACCAGGCATATGTTCATCTAAAAAAACAATATCATAATTATTTTCTTCACACATATCAATGGCATCTGCACCGTTGTTAGAAGTGGAAACGGAATATCCTTTTTTCTCTAAAAAAAGAATATGTGGTTTCAAAAGATCTATTTCATCATCAACCCATAAAATATTTATATTACCCATATTGTTATCTTTGCATTATCATAAATTAAAATTATTGTTTTGAGCGAAAAAAAAACGAACAAACTGAAAATATTAAACGACCCAATTTACGGTTTTATTACAATCCCAAATGTTTTAATTTACAATTTAATTGAACATCCATATTTTCAAAGATTAAGAAGAATATCTCAAATGGGATTATCGTACTTAGTTTATCCTGGTGCTCACCATACGAGATTTCATCATGCAATTGGAAGTGTTCATTTAATGCAGAAAGCTGTAAGAATTTTAAAATTTAAAGGCGTTAAAATTTCCGAAGAAGAAGCAACCGCAGTTTATATCGCAATTTTGTTGCACGATATTGGTCACGGCCCATTTTCGCATGCCTTAGAAGGACAATTTATTAAGGAGGTATCACACGAAAATATCTCCTTATTATTTATGGAAGCCTTAAATGCTGAATTTGAAGGTCAACTTTCATTGGCAATAGAAATATTTAAGGGAGATTATCATCGTAAATTTTTACACCAACTTATTTCGAGCCAGTTAGATATGGATAGGCTGGATTATTTAAAAAGAGATAGTTTTTATACCGGTGTTGCTGAAGGCACTATAAATTCTGAACGTTTAATTACCATGCTTTATGTAAAAAATGATAATTTGGTGGTTGAAGAAAAGGGCATTTACAGTGTGGAGAGTTTTATAGTTTCTCGAAGGATTATGTATTGGCAGGTTTATTTGCATAAAACAGCACTCGTTGCAGAAAAATTATTGGAGAAAATTTTAAAACGCGCCAAAGAACTTTCTTTATCAGGAATAGAATTGCCAGCAACAAAAATATTTTCTATTTTTTTAAAACAACCCTTCAATAAGGATAATTTTACGGAGGAAAATTTAAAAATGTTTTCAAAACTTGATGATTCTGATGTTTTGTCGGCTATAAAAGAATGGATTTCCAGCGATGACAAAATACTTTCAAAATTATCAAAAAGTTTAATTAACAGAATCTTGCCAAAAGTGATAATTCAAAATGAACCATTTACTGAAAACCAACTGTTGACAATAAAACAACAAGTTAAAGAAAAATTAAATTGTAGTGATGCAGCGTTAGAATATTTCGTATATCACGGAGAAATATGCAATCAGGCTTATGATTCAACAAAAAATAACATTCAAATAATTTATAAAAACGGAAGCTTAAAAGATGTTACTGAGGCATCTGACCATTTAAATATCCTGGCATTGTCAAATCCGGTTTATAAGTACTACATCTGCTATCCAAAGAAATAGGTGGAGTAGAACTTTTTTTTTACTTTTGCAGAAGATGAAATTTACAGCAATTCAAATAGCAAAGATTTTAGATGGGGAAATTTTCGGAAATGAAAATGCCGAAGTATTTAGCCTTTCTAAAATAGAAGAAGGAAAAGATGGATCACTAACATTTCTGTCAAACCCAAAATATACACCATTTATTTATTCAACAAAATCTTCCATAGTGATTGTGAATAAAGACTTTGTGCCCGAAAAAGAACTCAAAACAACACTTATAAAAGTTAGTGATGCTTATAAAGCTTTTTCAACATTATTGGAATATTATGACCAAGTAAAATTATGCAAAACTGGGATAGAAACACCATCCTATATTAATGAGACGGCAATTATTGGCACCAATATATATCTTGGTGCTTTTTCCTATATAGGTGCCAACGTTTCTATTGGTAATAACGCAAAAATTTATCCCAATGTTTATATTGGTGATAATGTAAAAATTGGGGAGAATGTTATTATTCACGCAGGTTCTAAAATTCATTCCAGAACAGTAATCGGTTCCAATTGCATACTGCATGCCGGTGTAATTCTAGGTTCGGACGGATTTGGTTTTTCGCCAAGTGCGGAAGGAGTTTTCAGTAAAATACCACAGATTGGAAATGTTATTATTGAAGATGACGTTGATATTGGTGCCGCAACAACTATTGACAGGGCAACATTAGGCGCAACAATTATAAGAAAAGGCGTTAAATTAGACAACCAAATTCAAATAGCACACAATGTTGAAATTGGCGAAAATACTGTTATTGCCGCCCAAACCGGTGTAGCAGGTTCTACAAAAATTGGAAAAAATTGTATGATTGGTGGACAAGTAGGCATTGTAGGGCATATTATTATTGGAAATAATGTAAAAATTCAGGCGCAAGCAGGAGTAGGAAAAAATATTAAAGATGATGAAATAATACAAGGATCACCCGCAATGGGATATTCCGATTTTAATAAATCGTATGTTTATTTTAAAAGATTACCTGAATTGGTTGCAATATTGAATACATTAGAGAAAGATATTAAAGCTTTAAATGAAAAAAAATGAGGAATAAACAAAAAACAATCAAAAATGAAGTAACACTCTCGGGAGTTGGTTTGCATACAGGGAATAAAGTTACTTTAACTTTTAAGCCTGCACCCATAAATCATGGATATGTTTTTGTAAGAAAAGATTTAAAGGGAGAACCAGTTATTGAGGCAAGTGCAGAATATGTGGTAAATACGCAAAGAGGTACAAATCTTGAGAAACATGGTGTTTTTGTAAATACTTCCGAACATGTTTTGGCTGCAGTTGTTGCTTTGGATATCGACAATATTATTATTGAAATAAATGCGCCCGAACCTCCAATAATGGATGGATCTTCCAAACATTTTGTGGAAGCCCTAGAAAAAGCAGAGATTCAGGAGCAAGAAGCTGAAAGAGAGGAATATATTGTTAAAGAAATTATTTCATATAGAGATGTGGATACAGGAAGTGAAATTATTTTAATGCCTAATGATAGTTACCAAATTACCGCAATGGTTGATTTTGGCACCAAAGTTTTAGGAACCCAAAATGCAACATTGAACTCACTCTCTGAATTTAAAACCGAAATAGCAAATGCCAGAACTTTCAGTTTTCTTCATGAATTAGAAACTTTATTGGACAATAATTTAATTAAAGGAGGAGATTTAAACAATGCGATTGTTTACGTTGATAAAGAAATATCTGACGAAACAATGGCTAAACTCAAAAAAGCTTTCAACAAAGAAACGCTTACTGTTAAATCTAACGGAATATTAGACAACCTTACTTTACGATGGGCAAATGAAGCTGCCCGTCATAAATTGTTGGATGTAATTGGTGATTTGGCCTTAGTTGGCTCAAGAATTAGAGGAAAAGTTATTGCGAATAAACCAGGTCATCTGGTAAATACTGTTTTTGCAAAAAAACTTCAGAAAATTATTAGACAAGAGAAAAGAAATTGCGTTCCAAAATTCGATTTAAATCAGCCTCCGTTAATGGATATTTATAAAATTATGAGTATTCTTCCTCACAGACCACCTTTTTTACTGATTGACAGAATTCTGGAATTATCAGACAGGCATGTAGTTGGAATGAAAAATGTAACCATGAACGAATCTTTTTTTGTCGGGCATTTTCCAGGAGCACCTGTAATGCCTGGCGTTTTACAAGTAGAAGCCATGGCACAATGTGGCGGCGTATTGGTATTAAGTACCGTTCCCGATCCGGAAAACTACCTAACCTATTTTATGAAAATGGACAATGTTAAGTTTAAACAAAAAGTATTACCCGGAGATACTTTAATTTTTAGCGCTGAATTAATTTCGCCAATAAGAAGAGGAATTTGTCACATGCAAGCTTATGGATATGCAAACGGCAAACTTGTTGTAGAGGCGGTATTAATGGCACAAATTGCTAGAA
>JAQVGD010000274.1 GCA_028696945.1 Lutibacter sp. | reverse complement strand
AACCAAGTTCTCAACCCGTTTTAGAAAAAACCAACAGCGAGTTACCAAATCAAAAATATTTTGTCGGTAAATGGGTCAATACCGAAACATAGTATATCATCGGAAACAAGAAAAAGCTGCAACCACAATCCAATTGCCAGCAGAAATCCTATTGGGAATTTAATGAGGAAAATGAAATTCTAACCCAATCAAAATTCACCGCAAAAGGAAAAAGCTGTTCCGAGTTCATATCTACAAATAGCGGTACGGTAATTTTTACCGATAACAATATGCAGTACTTCGTTGATGATGTCTTATATTCTGTAAAAATAAAGGTGATTTCTGACCATAAATTCATGCTGATCACCAATGATTTTATTGGTGGAAAAGAGGTAAAAATTGAAAAAATTTATGAAAAAAAATAAAGGCGGCTATTTTAACCGATCTGGATTTTGCTTCAAAAA
The DNA here is from genome assembly GCA_028696945.1 of Lutibacter sp. GTDB lineage: Bacteria > Bacteroidota > Bacteroidia > Flavobacteriales > Flavobacteriaceae > Lutibacter. The sequence goes on along the minus strand of JAQVGD010000274.1, from coordinate 2,583 downwards.
ACTGTCCCAACCGGTATAGGATTTCTCCGTCGATAAATTGCCGGAATTAAAATGATGACAAACCGCCACTGCCAAACCATCGGATGCATCGAGGTATTTGGTTGGGAATTCTTTTAGATTGAGAAGACTTTTCAGCATTCCGGCGACCTGCTCTTTACTGGCATTTCCGTTTCCGGTGATGGCCATTTTAATTTTTTTCGGAGAATACTCGGTAATGGGAACATCGCGGTATAAGGAAGCTGCCATAGCAACACCCTGCGCCCGACCCAACTTCAACATCGACTGTACGTTTTTTCCAAAGAAAGGCGCTTCGAGGGCGACCTCATCGGGATTGTACTCATCGATAATTGCCAAAGTCCGTTCAAAAATATATTTAAGTTTTGTTTCGTGATTGGGATATTTCTTTAGGATAAGTTCATGCATCGAAACCAATTCCATTTTATTTCCTTTCACAGAAATGATTCCGAAACCCATAATTGCGGTTCCGGGATCGATTCCTAAAATAATTTTTTCGCTCTTCATCACCACAAAGGTAAGATAAGTAAATATAGAATATTAAGGTTTAACCCGAATTTCCTTCAGTTGCGAGAATTTTATCATGCGGTTGTTCTCTTCATCCCAAAGGGTGTAAAATGCATACTTTAGGCTACTCCAAAAGGTAATTTCAGAAACGTGCTTCTGGAAAACCGGGTTTTCATGGCTGCATTTGTGCAACTTATAAAACGGAATCTTTGGAGCCAAATGATGGAGATGATGGTAGCCTATATTTCCAGTGAAGAAATTTAAGATGGCGGGCAACTTATAATAAGAACTTCCTTTTATCGCAGCCAGTAGGTATTCCCAATCTTTTTTCCAAGCTTTGTAATTGGGGTCGTGCTGGTGCTGCACGTAGAAAAACCAAATGGCTGTAAAAACAAAAGTGAGTAAAATTGGCACATAAATAAATGCCAGTTTTTTGAAACCATATAACAGATCAAAATGCGGCAGGCACAATACGAGGCCCAACACCACGAAGAAAAGCACCAAATAAACATTGGTAAGAAGCAGCATTTTCCTTTCTTTGTCCCATCCTTTTAAGGTGATAAAAGGAATCCTGTTATGGATGAAAATATAATAAGCAGGCCCAATAATAAACATCACCGGAACAGATCGATAAATGCGGTACTTGAATTTTTCAAATTTGGAAAGCAATTCGTACTCGCGCACCGTTAGAAGATTTACATCTCCGATAGTCCGCGTGTCAAGCTGTCCCTGATGTGCGTGGTGGTGGTTATGGGATCTAGCCCAGTATTTATAAGGTATACAGGTGAGAAAGCTGGTTAAAAAACCGGTTCTGTCATTTTTCTTTCGATCCGGAAAGAAAGCTTGATGTCCGCAATCGTGCTGAATTATAAATACGCGGGTCAAGAAAAGTCCGCCGATAATTGAGATCAATAAAGTCGCTATCAATGAATAATCATAGACAATTGCCGCCAGGACGAATATGCCGATGAATGGTAAAATCGTGTTGAAAATCTGTTTCCAGGCTAGTTTTGTTTCAGGTGAAGCATAAGGTTTGATGAGTCGTTTCCAGTCTTTTAAGTCTTGAATAATAATTTCTTCGTGCTCTTTCGTCATATTTTATATTAAGTTGCAAAGGTATTCAATTAAAGGAATTATGTCATAGATGAGACGTACCAATATTCAATGAACTATTGATATAAAATTCCTGCAGTCTTTCCGGCTTTTGCGTCTACTGTTATAGAATACCAAATTCCATCGAAATGCAGCTCAGCGTAATTTTTAGGCAATCCTGCAAAATCTCAAATTTTTATTAAAGATGAAACTAAAAATTTGAAAAACATTACTGTAGAAATTTTCGATGTTGTTGGGAGAAATTTAAAAAACCCACGCGTTCAAAATTTATCTTCAACTGAGATTTCTGTAGATGTTGACGGATTATTGCCACAATCTTACATTATTAAAGTATATGAGAATAAAACCTTAATCCTGACTCAAAAAATTATTAAAGAATAAAAATATTATTTGATCTAAAGTTAATCCCGTGTCGAAAACATCGGATTTTTTTGTGGAATTTCAGCATACATTAAAACAATGATTTTGTAGGGTTAAATCACCCTATTTTTAGGTTTCCTATTAAATAATTCAGTTTATGATATTAAATAACTAAAACATCTCCATAAATTTGATAATATCAAAAACAACAAACCTATGAAAAAATCATTACTCCGCTTACATTTACTATTGGTCATTCTGCTGTCCAATTTTATTTTAGCCCAAAAAGCAACAGCTCCAAAATTCCTTGGAAATATAGAAGGAATAAAAGAATACTCCCTTACCAACGGCATGAAACTTTTGCTGATTCCAGATGGATCACAGAGCAATATGGTCGTGAATATTGTATACAATGTCGGTTCCAAAGATGAAGGTTACGGCGAAAAAGGAATGGCACATTTGCTGGAACACATGCTTTTCAAAAGCACCAAAAACATGGGCGATATCAAAAAGCAACTTTCCGATAAAGGCGGTGCTGCAAACGGAACCACTTACTACGACCGAACCAATTACTACGAAATATTTCCG
>JAQVGD010000273.1 GCA_028696945.1 Lutibacter sp. | reverse complement strand
GAATACGAATCTTATGGCATTGAAGATTGTCGGGTAGCCAAAATAGAAGACACCTATTATCTCACCTATACGATGGTATCAACAAATGGCGTAGGCGTTGGACTAAGAACCACGAAGGATTGGAAATCCTTTGAGAAAAAAGGAATGATTTTGAGTCCGCACAATAAAGATTGTGCAATTTTTGAAGAAAAAATAAACGGAAAATTTTACGCTTTTCACAGACCCAGCAGTCCTGAATTGGGTGGAAATTATATCTGGCTGGCAGAATCGCCTGATGCTGTTCATTGGGGAAATCATAAGTGCATTGCCAAAACCCGTGAGGGAAAATTTGATAGCAAACGGTTAGGCGCAGGGGCTGCACCTATTAAAACAGAAAAAGGTTGGCTAGAAATTTATCACGGCGCAACAGCTGGAAATCGTTATTGCTTAGGGGCTATTTTATTGGATTTGAAGGATCCTTCAAAAGTGATTGCAAGATCAGAAGAACCAATTATGGAACCTAAAGCAAATTATGAACTTACAGGTTTTTTTGGAGAAGTAATTTTCACGAATGGTCATCAAGTAATTGGAGATCAAATTAATATGTATTATGGGGCGGCAGACGAGGTTGTCGGATTAGCAACGTTCTCTATTAAAGAGATTTTAAAAACATTGGAACAAACATGTTAGATATAGCAAGAGTAGGAATAAGAGATTTCTCAAGAAGCGCAAAAATATTAATACTGACAAATTTAATTTACGCGTTTGTGATGCCTGTTATAGATATTTTTGTGGCATCTTATATTATGCGTAATTCTAATGATCCATCTAAAGTAATGTTGTATCAATTGGCTATTTATACTGGTATTCCAATCACTTTTTATATAAATGGCTATTTACTGAACAAAATTAATATCAAAAAATTATTCTCTCTTGGAATGTTACTAAGTGGCGTTTCTATGGTGTTTATGATGACTTTAAAAGAAATTAGTTATACAGGATTAATAACTGCAGGTTTAATTATGGGAATGTCATTTGGGCTATATTGGTCCAACAGGGATTATTTGGTGCTTGCAACAACGTCAGATAAAACAAGAAACTATTATTATGGCTTATACACGTTTTTTTATACTTTAACGGCAGTAATTGTTCCGGTTATTATTGGCTGGTACTTGATGAATGGAAATGGAACTTCAAATGAAGGCGTAAATTCTGGTTATAAAGTAGTGACAGGGGCTGTTTTTATTTTTACAATTCTGGCCTCTATAGTGTTCCATTTTGGTAAGTATGAAAAACCAAAAAGTGAAAAGTTTCTGTATTTTAAATTTCATAAACTTTGGAATAAGATGCTTCAAATGGCACTGCTAAAAGGTTTGGCTCAGGGATTTATTGTAACAGCACCAGCCATGTTAATGATGAAATTTTTTCATTCTGAAGGTGCTTTGGGAACTGCGCAATCTGTGGGCGCAGTAATTGCAGCAGTGGTTATGCTTATTTTGGGCAAGTTTTCAAAACCAAAACACAGGCTGATTATTTTTAGTGTTGGGTTAATATTTTTCTTTTTAGCCTCTTTCTTTAACAGTTTGATGTTTAATTCAACAGGAGTCATTATTTTTATATTTTTATTGTTGATTGCCAGACCAATACTTGACATCGCTTATTTTCCCATTCAGTTAAAAGTGATTGATTTACTTTCGTCAATTGAAAATAGAAACGAATTTGCTTATATATTAAACCATGAATTTGGATTGTATGTAGGGCGCTTTATTGGCGCAGGAACTTTTTTAGGACTCGCTTATTTTGGAGATGTGGATATGGCTTTAAGATATGCTCTGTTAATTATTGCCACACTTCAATTATTAGCCATTGTAATTGCGAAACAACTTTTAAAACAACAAAATACATTAGAAAATGAGAAAGCATAATAGTAGAAACGCAATTGCAGTTTTGGCGATTGCTTTATTCCTTGTCTCCTGTAAAACAGCAGTAACAAAATTTGAATTATCCACACCCATCCAACAAATCAAATTGGAACGTGTTGGTAATATGCCGAATATGCCTAAACCTTTTAAGATAATCGATTTCAAAAACTTGGCAAAAGGCTATGATTCATTGGTTTTTGACAATACACAAACCGGAGAATATTGGCCACTGATTTGGGCAGATAATTCTCGTAAAAATTATAATCAGGAAACTTTTGGTATTTATACCGCTATGGGAGATCTAAGGCAGGGAACTAAAAATAATAACGGCCTTTTCCATGAATCTCTAGCTACCATAGGATCAGTTTTTGGTGCAAGTTTGGTTGGTATAGATAAATCGAAGCAAAATGGCAAAAATTATGTTGCGATGCTAAAAAATTATTTCAATTCCGAAACAAAATGGAATATTGTCATGAACAACACCAGCCCAGAAGTGGCTTTGCTCGGAGGAGGATATGCCAGAGATTGGTGGTACGATGTGTATCCAAATGTATTATTTTATGGGGTAGCCAACTTTTATCCTGATGAAAAGGATTACACTTATATAATGCGTTCCGTAGCCGATAAATTTTATAAGGCCGATTCTGTGATGGCTGGCAATTATGCCTATTCTTATTTTGATTACAAAACGCTTGAGCCAAAAGACAACTGGATTTGCAAACAGCAAGATGCCACAGCAGGCCACGCTTATGTGCTGTATTCCGCCTACCAAAAATTTCAGGATCCAAAATATTTAAAAGGCGCTAAATCTTCTTTGGAAGCGTTGATGGCACAGCCAAAAAACGAATTCTATGAAATATTGATGCCTTTTGGGGCTTATGTGGCAGCACGTTTAAATGCGGAAGAAGGAACAAATTATGATTACACTAAAATTTTGGAATGGACTTTTAATGGTACGCCTGAATGTAGAAAAGGATGGGGTGTTTTACAGGACAATTGGAACGGATATGATGTTTCTGGATTGGTGGGAAGTACTGTTGACCACGGAGGATTTGCCTTTTTAATGAATACTTATGATACCATGTGGCCTTTAGTGCCAATGGTTCGATATGATCAGCGTTATGCAAATG
>JAQVGD010000272.1 GCA_028696945.1 Lutibacter sp. | reverse complement strand
TGTTAGAACACATTGCTTCTTTTGGCAAACCTGTGATATTAAGCACTGGAATGAATACCATCAAAAGCATTCAAAAAGCAGTGGCCATTTTCGACAAATACCAAGTGCCTGTTGCTTTATTGCATACCACTAATTTATACCCAACGCCCACACATTTGGTGCGTTTGGGTGCGATGACTGCCATGCATCAGGCGTTTCCTGACAAGGTAATTGGCTTGAGCGACCATACCATTAATAACAATGCCTGTTTGGGTGCAGTGGCCTTGGGCGCGAGTATTTTAGAACGTCATTTTACCGATCACATGCATCGCACCGGACCCGATATTGTATGCAGTATGGATGAACAAGCCACCAAAGAATTAATTATGGGTAGCAAAGAAATCTGGGAAATGCGGGGAGGTACAAAAGAACCTGCAAAAGAAGAGCAAGTTACCATAGATTTTGCTTTTGCAACAGTATGTGCCATTGCGCCAATTAAAAAAGGAGATCTATTTACAAATGAAAATATCTGGGTAAAACGCCCTGGAACAGGCGAAATTTTAGCGGAACATTTTAATGAGTTGTTAGGTAAAGTTGCATTAAGGGACATTGAAAATGATGAACAATTGGGTTGGGCAGATGTTGTTTAGTTCATAGGAAATTACCCATTCGTCACCTATTATCGAGAGGGAAATCACTAAGAGTAAGACTTAAGGCGTCTCTTCGAGTGATTTTGGACTGAAAAAATGTAACTATTGAAATTGAATTATATTAGCCAAAATTGTATCGAGAAGCGCGATACATTTTTTGCTCCGCTGCACTCCACAAAAAACACTCGAAGTGACGGCAGTGGGTAATACATTTAGGACAACAAAACTCGTCACTTCGAGTTTTTTTGGCTAAGAAAATAATAAGTGTTGAAACAAAATAATATGAGCCAAAAAAGTATCGAAAAGTGAAACTATCATTTGTATATATCTTAAAATGTTCTGACAACACTTACTACACAGGTGTTACCAGTGATTTGGAAGGCAGAATGGTTAAGCACAATTCAGGATTTTACCCAAACAGCTACACAGCTTCCAGAAAACCATTAAAATTGGTATTTTACTGTGAATTCACTGATATAAACTTGGCATTTGAAACAGAAAAACAAATTAAAAAATGGTCTAGAGCAAAAAAAGAAGCCTTGATTAATGAGGAATATGACAGTTTGATTAATTTAGCAAAAAAGAAGTTCTAGTTCTAATTCTAGTTCTCGATACAATTTAAATAAAAATTATCATTTTTATTTAAATCACTCGAACTGACGCAAACACAAAAATGAATCTGTCTTTGAACCAAGTCTCTCGTCACTTCGAGTGTTTTTGGCTGAGAAAGAATAAGTAATGAAATTGAATTATATTAGCCAAAAATGTATCGAGAAGTAAAATGAAAAAAATTCTATTCCTAACAGGCACCCGTGCCGATTTTGGCAAAATAAAATCATTGATTCAAATCCTTGAAAACCATCAGGCATTTGAAGTCTATGTTTTTGTGACTGGAATGCACCTGCAAAGAGAATACGGTTATACCTTGATAGAAATTGAACGTTGCGGATTTAAAAATGTGCACACTTTTGAAAACCATACTCACGAAACCACCATGGATTTAACCTTGGCAAAAACCATTGAAGGACTCTCGTGGTACGTAAAAGAAGTAAATCCAACAATGATAGTGGTACATGGCGATCGTGTAGAAACCTTGGCTGGAGCTATTGTGGGTTCGCTCAACAATATTTTGGTGGCACATATTGAAGGCGGTGAGTTGTCGGGTACGGTTGATGAATTGATTCGGCACAGCGTGAGCAAATTAAGTCACATTCATTTCGTTTCAAACGGTAATGCCAAAAAACGTTTGCTTCAAATGGGTGAAATAGAAGCATCAGTGTATAAAATTGGCTCGCCTGATATAGATATGATGTTTTCAAAGCATTTGCCTGAATTGGAAATAGTTAAAAAATATTATGAAATTCCTTTTGAGGCCTATGCCATTGTGATGTTTCACCCCGTAACCACAGAGGCCGAAGCAATGAAAAAACAAGCAACCGATTTTGTGGCTGCTTTACAGGAAGACACCCATAATTATGTGGTAATTTATCCAAACAACGATTTGGGAAGCCAAGCGATTATTGAAGCCTACAAATCCTTAAAAAATAACAAACGCTTTAGGATATTTCCTTCTTTGCGGTTCGAATATTTTTTAACACTGCTTAAAAATACCCAGTTTATTATTGGAAACAGCAGTGCCGGCATTCGCGAAGCACCTTATTATGGCATTCCCATCATCAATATTGGAACAAGGCAACAAAATAGGGCAATCCATGCCAATATTATCAATGTTGATTATGATACTGAAAGCATCAGTGCAGCCTTGAAAAATATTGATGGCCATCAAGTCAATAAAGCAACAACTGATTTTGGAAAAGGAAATAGTGCAGCATTGTTTTTAGAAACAATGTTGGGTAAGGATATTTGGGAAATCAACCATCAAAAACAGTTTAGGGAGTTATGAAATGAAGATATAATTTATAAGTTTAAAAAGTATCCAACAAAGTTAGAAACAACCAGTTTAAATAGGAAATGATTACATATTCAAATTTGGGTAAAATATATAGAGGAAACCTTGGAAATCAAATGTTTCAAATTGCTTCAACTATTGGCATTGCAGAAAAGTATGGACATCATTATTTTTTTCCAGATTGGCAATATTCAAAATATTTTGAAAATCATTTCCCTATTTCTGAAAAAGATGAAAGTTTTAAATTTATTAAAGAAGAAAAGTACAATTACTATGAATGGGATTTAAGGGAAAACAATTATGATATTGATGGATGGTTACAGACTGAAAAATATTTTGAACAGAGTAAAATAAAAGAAATATTTAAATTTAAAACTAAACCACTATGGACTGCAAGTCCATAGGTTTCTATGAAGAATGAAATTCTTATTCCAAAATAATATTATCATCACTATCTTTATTAGATGGATTTCTATGATGCTCAAGATAATCTTGAAC
>JAQVGD010000085.1 GCA_028696945.1 Lutibacter sp. | reverse complement strand
ATTGCTTTTGCGCCACCGCACGGAATGTCTAAACCCATGGAAAGCCCGAACGGAACAAAAATTTTTCCAACGCCGCCGAGAACCGGAATGCCTTCAGGAGTTATCGGTAAAATTGTGGCGCAAAATATCATTCATTCCATAAAAATCGGTAAAATTGAACATCCTCACAAAGCGTCTATGGCAAAAATGGGCGCGGCCTGCATTGTGTCGGCCGGCTATGGCGTATTTAAAGGCCAGGCTGCGGTAATGACCGTAAATCCAATTGTTCCCGATTGGGAGAAATACCCAAAATGGGGAAGAAATATTAACGATACCGTTGGTGTTGTTGGCTTGGCCGGGCATTGGATGAAATTATTTATGCATTATATGTTTTTATACAAAGCAAAGGCAAAACCCTTTTGGTGGCTGATCCCTGAATAGTTAATTAAAAAAATAAAACCATGGAAAATAGTGAAGAGAAAACAGTGCCGTACAGCAATATGTCTTTTGCCACAGAACCAACTAAATTGGTGAAGTTTATGAGGGTTTGTTTTATAATCCAAATTTTTAATTTTTTTAAATTAAATTTAAAAGTGATGAAAATTGTGGTTGGAGGGCATTCTTAGTAAATTATTCATGTAATTTTACAAAAACTAAAAAGAGAAAAATGACCGTAATTAAAATATTAAATTTAAAATGTGGCGGATGCGCCAATACCATAAAAAAAGGAATTGTCTCTATTGAAGGCGTGAATGAAGTTATGATTGATTTAAATACTTCTGAAGTAACGATAGATACGAAAGATGAATCAGTTATTCAGCGGGTTAAAGAAAAATTATCCAGCATGGGCTACCCTGAGGTTGGAGATGCCAATACGGTTTTGCACAAAGCAAAATCTTTTGTAAGTTGTGCAGCCGTAAGAATGACTTCGGAATATTAAGTTTATAAAGAAAAGAGGATATCTAAAAAGTGAAATTTTCGTTAACCTGAACTTGTTTCAGGTTCCCATAATAATTGAGAATCAGTAAGATGAGATTCTGAAACAAGTTCAGAATGACGGATCCCAATACTTATTAGACATCCTCTTAATATTTATAATTTAGAACTTTAATGTAGCCCCAACCAAAAAATTTCTTGTGGCTTGCGGATAATAACCAGCGCCGTCTAAAGTAACCGTTTGACCGGGAACAGACCAAGTATCATCATAAGTGTAATAATAGCCGTTTGAAATATATTCAACATTAAAAATATTATTTACCAAGGCATTTAACACAATTGACTTGACCACTTTTTTCGGATTTATTTCATAAGAAATATTAAAATCGTTTACAAAATAGCTTTCGAGTTTTGAGTTTACATTGTCTATATTTCCCATATATTGTTCGCCAACATATTTGGATAATAGGGACATTTGCATTTTAGTATTTGGTTGAAACACAAAAGCATTTGCCGCAATTAAATTAGGAGAAAATGCAATATCCGTATTTCCTAAATCAACCAATTCTCCATTCCAAGAAGTTAGAAAATCAACATTTTTGTTGCTGCTGATGGCAATATTTGGCTGAATTGAAAATTTATCGGTCAATTTTATTTGCGCATCTATTTCCAAACCAAGTCGGTAACTTTTTCCGCTGGTGGTTCTAATCGGTGCTCCGGTATCGTCAATGGCTCCAGTTAAAACCAGTTGGTCTTTATAAAACATATAATAAACATTGCTGTTTACTTTTACGGTTTCATTTTTAAAACGCCATCCCAATTCAAAATCATTTAATTTTTCTGAAGTGTAAATGTCATTTTCAAAATCGTTGCGATTTGGTTCTCTATTGGCTTTCGCATAAGATAAATAGAAACTGTTGTTGGTATTTGCTTCAAAAGTCAATCCAGTCTTCGGATTAAAAAACGAATAGTTTTCATCAACATTTATAGGTGTTCTGTCTGAAGTCAATCCATTTGTGTCAAATTTCACGAATCGACCCTGTAAATCGGTAAACAATGTCCATGAATCACTCAAATTATAGGTTAATTTTCCAAAAATATTGGCATCCTTTTTTCGGGTTTTAGAATCGTAATAATGATCTCCTATTTCAGAATTACTAGCAAATTCAGCCCAAATAATTTCCCCAAAATGATTTCCTGTATAATTGCTGTAGGAAGTTCCGAAGATAAACTCAATTCCTTCGTTTTTATAAGTGGCATTTGCATTAACCACATAAAAATCATTGTCTAGCCAGCGCCTTCTAATCAAATCGGTTTCATCAATTGTTTCTCCGCCAATCGTAATTGGCGTCAATAAATAATCTTCAAAATCTTCATCCGCTTTAAATTGCTCAAAATAGCCGCTACCTTTGGTGTAGTTTAAACCAATATTTGTGGACCAGTTTTCCGATAATTTTTCATTCCAATGCAATTGATAATGATCTTGTTGGTAATTATCGATTTCGTTTTCGTAGGAATACGGATTGTAAGTTCTGCCCAAAGTTTCCATTTCTTCTTTGGTAACGCCTTCCCAAGCCTGATACGTTTTTTCATGGCCACCAAAAGTCAGTGCTTTTATTAAAGTGTTGTCATCAACATAAGATGCTTGCAAAAAGTACGATTTTAAATCGGACCAGGCGCGGTCAATATAGCCATCTGAATCGATTTTCGAAAATCTTCCCGCAAATTCAATATGGTCATTTATTTTCCCTGTACTGAATTTTACTGTATGTTTTTTGGTGTTATAAGAACCAAATGAACTGCTGATTTCCCCATACGCATTTTCAGAAACAGCATCGGTCAACAAGTTTAAACTCGCACCAAAAGCACCAGAGCCATTGGTGGAAGTTCCCACGCCGCGTTGCAGTTGCATGCTTTCGGTTGAGGAAGTGAAATCGGGCATATTAACCCAAAAAGTGCCCTGACTTTCAGAATCGTTATAAGGAATTCCGTTAACTGTAACATTAACACGGGTCGCATCGCTGCCGCGAACTCTAATTCCGGTATAACCAATTCCCGCTCCAGCATCCGATGTGGTAACTACCGAAGGCAAATAATTTAACAATACAGGAATATCTTGCCCTAAATTGCGTTTTTCCAAATCCCTTTTGGTAATGTTGCTGTGGGTTACGGGAGATGTCGCTTTTACGCGAACTGCCGCAACAATTACCTCTTCTAAATTCATAAAACGGTCGGACATGTCAATCGAAATAAAAGTATCTTCAGTTAAGGTAACTTTAACTTCCTTAGGATTGCTGAGTGCGCTTACCAATAAGGTGTAAGTTCCTTTTTTTAAAGTCAAAGAAAAGTTCCCTTCAACATTGGTGGTTGTGCCTTTGTTGCTTTCTTTTACCACAATGTTTACATCGGGAAACGGATTTGATCCGTCGGTCACTTTGCCCGAAAGCGTAAAAAGTTCTTGTGAATTTGCATTAAAAGAAAATGCGATGGTTAAAAAAGCGAGAATTAGCTTCACTTTTTTAAATGTCATTTTTAAATTTTGTTTCATTTTTTAAAAAATAAAACGATTTAAAAAGAGGTAATTAATCGATGTTATGAATAATTAAGTTTTTGTCCATAGCGATTTTTTTCGCTTGACGTCCCTTAACAGCATTACCTGTTCAGGTTCAATGGGTTTGATCTCAGCCGTTTTAGGCACCCCTTTTGAGATGGGCAAATGTACTTATTAATTGTTGATTACAAAAAAATTACAGACAATTAGTTTAGCAAATTTCATTAAATTTTGTGTATTTTTATAAAATATAATAAGTAAAAAAAGCCAAATTCTAATATGAACATTAAAATAAAATAATCGCTATTTTGGTGTTACCATAAGCGGCAGACTTTCCGTTACAATCAGCCATTACGAGCGGAGCGTGGCAATCTGTTGAATATATTACCTGCCAGACGCAGGCGGGCTTCACAAACTCGCAATGCTGGGATTTTTACTTCAAACAAGGTTTACCGAACTCCAAAATAAGATAAAATAAGTGAAGTAATCCTTAACCGCAAAAAGTGGCACTAATTAGAATTTAGCTGAAAAAGAAATTATAAGAAATTAAATAGAAATCAATGAGTATTTACCGAAAAATTGAGGAGTCGCAAACATTACTGATCAATAATCAATCAAAAAACCTTGAAGGGCTTCAAAAAAAGGTCTTCAAATTTGGATTTGGGCAATCCCCATTTTTGCCTCCAGTTCAAGTTATGGAAGCATTAAAGGCAAATGTTCATCGCAAAGAATATGGTTCTGTACAGGGAGATCCCGAATTGAGACAGCTTATTTCCGACTTTCATTTTAAGGTAAACGGGTTGAAAGTGGCTGCCGATAACGTGATGATAGCACCGGGATCTAAAATTCTGATTTATACTATATTATTGAGTTTTAAGAAAGCGGATGTTTTTATTCCTGCACCTGCTTGGGTTTCTTATGCGCCACAGGCCAAATTGGCTGGACATAACATTATTCCTGTTGGAACTTCTTTTGCCAAACGGTGGAGGGTAACTCCCGAATCTATGGAAAACGCCTTTGCCAAAAAGAAACATGAAGTTTCTATAATGATCTTAAATTATCCCGGAAATCCGGACGGACTTACTTATTCAAAACCTGAATTGGAACAAATTGCAAAGAAAGCCCGCGAATTAGATATTTTGGTTATTGCTGATGAAATTTACGGTTTACTTAGTCACAATAACGAGCATCATTCTTTTGCGAATTTTTATCCTGAAAAAACAATTACCACAACAGGTTTGTCAAAATGGTGCGGAGCTGGCGGTTGGAGACTAGGTGTTGCATTGCTTTATGAAGGGATTGAGGATGAATTTAAAAAAGCACTCATCGGAATTGCTTCTGAAACCTATTCCTGTGCGGCAACGCCAATTCAAATGGCGGCTAAAGTTGCTTATGGAAATGTTGAAAACGCCTTGGAATTTTCGAGGAGACAATGTCATATTTTAGCCAAAGTTGGCAATTATTGTTATCATGAATTGGTTCAGTCTGGTGTTAAATTGTATCCTCCTGAAGGCGGATTTTATTTATTCCCCGATTTTTCAAATTATATTGAAAAACTAAATAAAGCTGGAATATACACTTCCAGTGATTTATGCGAGCGGATTTTGTCTGAAACAGGTGTTGCGTTATTGCCGGGTTCTGCCTTTGGAATGGACGAAAATCAATTTACCGCCCGATTGTCTTACGTAGATTTTGAGGATCCTCTTCAAAAAACAGATTTTAAATTGGAGAGAGATTGCCCAAAGATGATTGAAGGTATTCAGGCATTAAAAAATTGGCTAGCCTTATTATAAATCTGATAAAATTAAAATAGCTGTCGATATTAAAATTCAGGTTTTTTTCTGAATACTTTTTTAAAAGCTTGTTTTTTCTTTTTTTCCAAACGTTTTAAAATGCTGGACTTGCTTGGCTTTGTCGCTTTTCGTAGTTTTTGAACTTTCAATCCGTCAGCAATAAGTTTTAAAAATCTGTCAATGACGATTTCTTTGTTTTTGTGCTGGCTTCGGCTTTCATCGCATTGTAGCAGCAAAATATTTTCTTTGGTAAGTTTGTTTTTCAGTTTTTGAATCAGTAATGCTTTTTCTTCCTCGGATAAACTTTCCGAATTTTCCAAATCGAAAGTCAGTTCTATTTTAGAGGAAACTTTGTTCACATGCTGTCCGCCAGCACCGCTGCTGCGCACTGCTTTAAATTTCAATTCCTTTATCATCAATTCGGTATTCATTTGCTTCAAATATTTTATTTTACTGAATTCTTTTCCTGAGAATCGATGCAAATTCAATTTCGATTTTAGGGTTTTATCAATTTCTTTAATTGTGATTTCAAGTCTGATTTTTTAGGACTTTAATAAAATCCTGGTAATATATTATAGAATCCAAACCGTGTTGTAATAGTGGACAAAAAGTTTGAAAAGTATTGTTTTCCCTGAGCTTTCAGACTCAAAAAGCACCACTTTTACAATATTTATGTTTGTTTGTTTAAGTTTTTCTTCCATGCACGATATCCTTGAAAAGCCAAAATTAAAAATATGGCATATTGAATGCCTGTAAAACCGTATCCTTTAACAAAATATAACGGAATTGAAACCAAATCCCCCACAATCCAAAGTGTCCAGTTTTCTAATTTTTTGTTGGCCATTAACCACATTGCGGCAAAAAATATTCCTGTAGTAAATGTATCTAAAAATGGGGTAATTCTCCTGAAATCTTCTAAATTTCCAGCAGTAAAATTGGTATAGGCATAATTAACGCTTTCGGTAAAATTTAAGTGATTTGGCATTACATTGTAATATCTGTAAACGACAATTACAAAAATAGAAGTGGACAAGAAAATACCGATAGCCTTTAATTTGTCCACGGAGTTTGTTCGTGAAATTGATAAATGAAGTTGCCTGTCATCAACAATTCTGCTCCACATATACCAACCGTAAACGCTCATTAATGTATAGTAAATATTGATAATTAAATCGCCGTATAAAGCCCAATGTGCTAATAAATACACATATAATGCCGTGCTTATAATACCAGTTGGAAACACCAAGATATTTTCTTTTTTGGCATAAAACACACTCATTACTCCAAAAATAGCGGCAATTAATTCGAGAAAAATATTTAAGGTGCTTGCCGTTTGGTAAGGTTCAATAAAAAAGTTAAGAACATCATTCATAAGCTAAAATTTGAATGAAGGATTATTTTCAAAAGCGGTGCCTATAACCACCAAATCAGCACCATTTTTATAAGCGTTGTTTAATTGTTCTTTGGTTTTAATGCCACCGCCAACAATAAGCGGAATGGTAATATGTTTTTTTACTGCTGAAATTAGTTGCGAATTTACAGGAAATTTGGCACCGCTTCCGGCTTCTAAATAAATTAATTGTTTGCCTTTGTACATTCCCGCAACGGCTGTATCAACTGCCAATTCGATGTTTTTTTGCGGAATAGGTTTTGTTTTGCTTGTTTTTAATACTGATGAATTTGTGCCGCCATCAATTAAAATATAACCTGTCGGAATGATTTCCAAGGCAGAATTTTTTAAAAAAGGAACGGATTTAATTTGCTGTTCAATTAAATATTCTGGATTCCTGCCCGAAAGCAGCGATAAAAACAACAAAGCATCTGCATGATTGGTGAGTTGTGAAAAATCTCCTGGAAAAAGGATCACTGGTAATTTGGTGTGCTTTTTAAGCATTTCCACAAACAAATCGGTGATGCCGTTTTTAACAAAGCTTCCGCCCACAAAAATGAAATTTGCATTAAGGTTTTCAATTTTTGAAGATATTTCCGGCAATTTTTCCAAAGATGTTTTATCGGGATCCAATAAAATAGCCAGTAATTTTTCTCCTTTTATGGAAGCTTTTTGAATAAATTCTAAGATGGTTTTACTCATTTTTTGAAGGTTCTAAAGCGTAAACCAAAGTAAATCCGCCAAGTTGTTCAAATCTTATATCATAATTCTTATCCCAGCCTTCCACTTTTATATAACCAGTGGTTTTTTTATCGGCAATTTGAAATGAATTGATATCAATATCATTTTTAAAAGTCAATCCGCCAAAAGGATAAATTTTATACAAGGATTCTTTTGCGCCCCAAATTACTGTCAATTGTTCAATATAGTCATCATCTTTATTAATAAATCCTTTTTCAAAATTGACAAATCGGTGTTGGATGATTTTAATTTTTTCTCTATTTTTTTCGATGTCGATTCCAATGGCGGAGTCGCTGATTGCAATGGCCGAAAAAATAAAGGAATGTGTGATGGAAATGTTTTTGCCATCGGTTAAATGTGGTTTGCCGTTTCCGTTATAGTACAAATCAAAATCGGAATATCCTGCTGTTTTCAACAAATGTCGCACACTTAAAAACCCGCGTTGGTGAAGTTCAGATTTCATTGAGAGTAACCTTTTTTTACTTCTTTCAGTCAATGGCATATTATCAGCCAAGTCGCTCAAGGATTCTTCAATTTTCCACACATAAATGGTTGTGTGATTATTCGGCTTAATAGTTTTATATAAAGGCATTTATATTTTAAAAGGTATTTTGTACTTTTGCACATTCATTACGCAACTTGTTTTAGTTGTGTAAAATAAAAAAAACAAATTTAATAAATATGAGTACTAAAACATCAACTTACGTTAAATATAAAGTAAAAGACATCAATCTTGCTGAATGGGGACGCAAAGAAATTCAACTGGCAGAAGCAGAAATGCCAGGTTTAATGAGTTTAAGGGAAGAATATAAAGGCAAAAGTCCTTTAAAAGGTGCTAGAATTGCAGGTTGTTTGCATATGACCATCCAAACAGCGGTTTTAATTGAAACATTGGTAGATTTAGGAGCTGAGGTAACTTGGAGTTCTTGTAATATATTTTCAACCCAAGATCAGGCTGCTGCTGCAATTGCTACTGCAGGAGTTTCTGTTTACGCTTGGAAAGGTCTAAGTGAAGAAGAATTTGACTGGTGTATTGAACAAACATTATTTTTTGGGGAAGACAGAAAACCTTTGAATTTAATTTTGGATGACGGCGGCGATTTAACCAATATGGTGTTGGACAGGTATCCTGAATTGGCAGCTGGAATTAACGGATTGTCAGAAGAAACCACTACTGGTGTTCATCGTTTGTATGAAAGAGTGAAAGAAGGAACATTGCCTATGCCTGCAATTAATGTAAACGATTCTGTAACCAAATCTAAATTCGACAATAAATATGGATGCAGAGAAAGTGCTGTGGACGCCATTCGTAGAGCGACAGATTTAATGCTGGCGGGAAAAAGAGTGGTAGTTTGCGGTTATGGAGATGTAGGCAAAGGAACAGCGGCTTCTTTTAAAGGCGCTGGTTCTATTGTAACAGTTACTGAAATTGATCCAATTTGTGCGTTGCAGGCTGCGATGGACGGATT
The DNA here is from genome assembly GCA_028696945.1 of Lutibacter sp. Classification (GTDB taxonomy): domain Bacteria; phylum Bacteroidota; class Bacteroidia; order Flavobacteriales; family Flavobacteriaceae; genus Lutibacter. The sequence continues at coordinate 4,268 of JAQVGD010000085.1, read as the reverse complement.
TGAAGTAAAAAAATTAGATACTGTTGTTGGAAATGCGGATATAGTGATTACCACAACAGGAAATAGAGACATCGTTCAATCTCATCATTTTGAAAAAATGAAAGATAAAACAGTGGTTTGTAACATTGGACATTTTGATAATGAATTGGATATGGCTTGGTTGAATAAAAATTATGGACACACCAAAGTTGAAATCAAACCCCAAGTCGATAAATATACCATTGGAAAAAATGAGATTTTGATATTGGCTGAAGGTCGTTTGGTAAATTTAGGTTGTGCAACCGGACATCCAAGTTTTGTGATGAGCAATTCATTTACCAACCAAACATTGGCGCAATTGGAATTGTGGAACAACAGAGAGGCTTATAAAAATGAAGTTTATATGTTGCCTAAACATTTAGATGAAAAAGTGGCGCGTTTGCATTTGGCAAAAATTGGTGTTGAATTGGAAACTTTGCGTGAAGACCAAGCGAAATATATTGGTGTAAATGTTGAAGGACCTTATAAACCTGATTATTACAGGTATTAATATTGGTTACTTTTGTAACTGAAAAAGCCTCTCAAACTTGAAAGGCTTTTTTTGCAATTTCCCCTAAATATACAAAAACAAAGTATTTTTCTTTTTCCTGAGGCAAAAATATGTTAAGAGTTATTCATAAGTAAGGGGAGATAGCACTTTAAAATAGGGGAAATCTCCCCTTTTTTTATTTTATCTATTAAAATTTAAATTATAATAACACCATAATTTAAAAAATTAATAAAATTACCATCACAAATACCGTCACTAAAAAATATTCAAAAACATAAAAGCCTGTTAACTAATATGCTAACAGGCTTTAAAGTTGACCCACAAGGACTCGAACCTTGACTGACGATACCAAAAACCGGAGTGCTACCATTACACCATGGGTCATTTTGCGGGTGCAAATTTAGCCTAAAGTTTTAATTCGGCAAATAATTTGTTGTGTTTTTTTAGAAAATTCATATTAAAAACACTTTAACACCTTATTGGCATCTCATATCGCCATAACTTTCCATAATTAATTTTTATTTTACTAAATTCGCTTCGGTTTAAAATTTTAATATGAACACATTCAATTTTACTAAATGGAACGCCATTCTTGGATGGTTTACTTTTGCAATAGCCCTAATAACCTATACCTTAACTCTTGAGCCTACCGTTAGTTACTGGGATTGTGGCGAATATATTGCCACCTCCGTAAAACTTCAGGTTGGGCATCCACCAGGAGCACCTTTATTTCAAATGTTGGGTGCGTTTTTTGCCTTGTTTACCAGTGAAGTTACAGAAATTGCCAGAATGGTTAACTTTATGTCGGCATTGTCTAGTGCTTTTACCATTTTATTTTTGTTTTGGAGCATTACTATGTTGGCCAAAAGATTGTTGGATAATACTTCAGAAATAAGCAAAGGCACTTCCATCGCCATTTTAGGAAGTGGCTTGGTTGGGGCTTTAACTTATACGTTTTCCGATAGTTTTTGGTTTAGTGCTGTGGAAGCGGAAGTTTACGCCATGTCTTCATTTTTAATGGCACTTTTATTTTGGCTAGGCTTGCATTGGGAAAAGGAAATGGAAAACCCAGGAGGAGATAAATGGCTGTTGTTGATTAGTTTTGTGGTAGGATTGTCATTTGGAGTGCATATATTATCATTGCTGGTAATTCCTTCCATTGTATTTCTTTATATCTACAAAAAATACAAAAATTTGAATTTTAAGCAATTTATTCTAGCCAATATTGTAGCCGTTTTTGTATTGTTGCTTGTTTTTAAATTTTTATTTCCGTTTACGTTAAAATATTTTAGTGCTTTAGAATTATTCTTTGTGAATTCATTGGGAATGCCATTTGATTCGGGAAGTATCATTGCAGGAATTCTGCTGATTGCCTTTTTTTACTTTTCATTACAATACACACACAAAAAACAGCAGGTTGAAACAAATACTATTATTCTTTCCGTGTTATTTATAATGATAGGCTTTTCATCTTGGCTGATGCTCCCAATCAGGGCAAATGCCAACACCACAATTAATGAAAATAACCCATCGAGTGCTCGCGAATTATTGGCTTATTACAACCGAGAACAATATGGCGACACCAATGTTTTTTATGATACTTATTATTCTGTCATATACGATCGCGAACCCGATAAAAGCAATCCGACAAAAGATGATAAGCCTAAGTATGAAAAAGATGAAAAAACTGGTAAATATATTATTGTAAATAATTATAAAGATGTGTTGCCAAACTGGAGTAGCAAACACAAAGGGTTTATTCCGAGAATGGTAAATACGGATGCTTCGGTAATTAAAAATTACAAATCCATTGCAGGCATTCCACAAAGTAGCAAGAGACGACCTACTTTTATTGAAAATATAAAATTTATGGTTGATTTTCAATTTGGGTATATGTACGGCCGCTATTTTATGTGGAATTTTGTTGGTAAACAAAACGATGAGCAAGGCAATCTCGATTTACAAAATGGAAATTGGCTGAGCGGTATTAAATTTATTGATGAATTTAGATTGGGACCTCAAACAAATTTACCTTCTGATGTGCTTGATAACAAAGGCCGAAATACGTATTACTTTCTTCCTTTTATCTTGGGGATTATCGGGTTATTTTTTCACGTAAAACACAATAAAAACGATTTTTATATCTTATTTCTATTTTTCGCTTTCACAGGTTTGGCCATTTTATTTTACACCAATCCCAGACCCTTTGAACCGCGGGAACGTGATTATGCCGTGGTAGGCTCATTTTACATTTTTGCTATATGGGTAGGATTTGGCGTGTTGGCACTATTTCAAAAGTTAAAAAAATACGCGACAGAAAACTTGGTTGCCATTACAATTACACTTGTTGCCTTAGTTGCTGTGCCTGTGCTAATGGCTTTTCAGAATTGGGACGACCACGACAGGTCCAACCGTTATACCTCACGTTTAAATGCAACCGCATATTTGGATTCTTGTGCTCCAAACGCCATCTTGTTTACCATTGGCGACAATGATACTTTCCCGCTTTGGTATATGCAGGAAGTTGAAAATTACAGAACGGACATAAAATTGATCAATACCAGCCTTTTTCAAACCGATTGGTATATTGACCAAATGAAGCGAAAAACGTATGACGCCGCTCCCATTCCATCGCAATTAACCCACGATAAATACAAATGGGGAACCTTGGATGTTGCTTATTATTTTCCTGAAATTATTCCGCAATTAAAAGATTCTGTGGTGGATATTAAATATTTTATGAAATGGATTGAAAGTGACCAAGACATTACTTTTTACGATTTGGATGATGATGGCATTCCAGAAAAAATATTGCCGACAAATAAAATTAGAATTCCAGTTGACAAAGAAATGGTGTTGAAAAACGGTATTGTTGCCCAAGAAGATGCTGCCTTAATTGTGCCGTATATCGATATTCAATTTAAAGGAGCACTTACAAAAAGTCGTATTTTAATGCTCGACATTTTGGCTAATAACAATTGGAAACAACCTATTTATTTCACAGGTGGCGCGCAGGCTGATGAGGAATATATTTGGTTAAAAAATTATTTACAATTGGACGGAATGACCTACAAACTGGTGCCAATTTTAACACCAAACGATGGGAATTTCTTCGAAATGGGTCGAATAAATACCGATGTTATGTACAAAAACGTTAAAAAATGGGATTGGGGAAACATTAACGATGACAATATCTATTTAGATACCGAAACCCGAAAAAACTCAGTAACCTACCGTAACAATCTGGAACGTTTGGCTAGAGCCTTAATGGATGAGGATAAATTAGATAAAGCAGAAGAAATTATAGATCTTTCCCTAGAGAAAATGCCTGTAAATAAATTTGGACATTACAGTATGCTGATTGGTTATGTCGATTTATACTACGGATTGGACAAAAAAGAAAAAGCCAGAAAATTAACTGGGGAATTAAAAACTGTTTTACAGGAAAATTTAAGGTATTACAGCCAGTTTGATGAATCTTCGGTGCAAGCGGTTTTTAATGACATTGAACGCAGTTTGTTAATGTACGACCAATTGGTAAAAACTGCCGTTCGTTTTGATGATGCAGCTTATGTAAATACCCTAAAAGAAGAATATGTTGGCTATTTAAAATTGTTTGATTACTTAATTAGTGATGAGGAAGAAAAATAACGTCTCAACTGCGTCTGCAATTTTGCAAACGCAGTTAAACTTTTTATGCCAAAACAATCCGTTACATGAAGCACTATTTTATAAAAAC
>JAQVGD010000084.1 GCA_028696945.1 Lutibacter sp. | reverse complement strand
GGTATTAATGGCACAAATTGCTAGAAAACCAAAAGAATAATGAATCAACCTTTAGCATATATACATCCGCAGGCAAAAATTGCAACCAATGTTGTAGTCGAACCTTTTACCACAATTCATAACAATGTCATTATTGGTTCAGGAACCTGGATTGGTTCAAATGTAACCATTATGGAAGGTGCTCGAATTGGCAAAAATTGTAGAATTTTTCCAGGTGCCGTTATTTCAGCCATTCCTCAAGATTTAAAGTTTGATGGAGAGGATTCATTGGCTATTATTGGTGATAATACCACAATTAGAGAATGTGTAACCGTAAATAGAGGCACAAAAGCACTCGGTCATACAAAAATAGGCGATAATTGTTTAATTATGGCAACCACTCATGTGGCACATGATTGTATTATTGGCAATAATTGTATCTTGGCAAATGGTTCTATCATTGCTGGACATGTAACCATTGGTGATTACGCAATTTTAAGTGGATTGGTAGCGGTACATCAATTTATTCATATTGGAGAACATTCTATGGTTTCTGGAGGTTCCTTGGTAAGAAAGGATGTTCCGCCGTTTTCTAAAGCAGGAAAAGAGCCGCTATCTTATATTGGAATTAATTCTATAGGATTGCGAAGAAGAGGTTTTGTAACAGAAAAAATTAGAGAAATTCAGGATATCTATAGAATCTTATACCAGAAAAATTACAACACCACGCAGGCTTTAGAAAAAATTGAAGCCGAAATGGAAGCAACCAAAGAAAGAGACCAAATAATACTTTTCATTAAAAATTCACAACGGGGAATTATGAAGGGTTATACAGGAAGTTAACAATTAGCCCCCTAACCTCCGAAGGGAGGATTATTGTAAGAAAGATTAAAAGAATAATTCGTTTAAACGATTACACAATTCAACAGTTAAACAAATAAACAATAAAATAAATGGCCACAACATCAGATATTAGAAACGGATTGTGTATTAGATACAATAATGATATTTACAAAGTAATTGAATTCTTACACGTAAAACCAGGGAAAGGTCCAGCTTTTGTGCGTACGAAATTAAAAAGTTTGTCTTCTGGAAAGGTTTTGGACAATACTTTTCCTGCAGGAAGAAAAATTGAAGACATAAGAGTGGAAACTCAAAAATTTCAATTCTTATATCCTGAAGGTGATTCATTTCATTTTATGAATACAGAGGATTACAATCAAATCTCCTTGCACAAAAATGCATTAGACGCACCCGATCTTTTAAAAGAGGGTGAAATTGTTACCATTATTATTAATACTGAAGATGATTTGCCGCTTTCGGTAGATATGCCAATGAGCGTGGTTTTAGAAGTTACACACACTGAACCAGGTGTCAAGGGCAATACCGCAACAAATGCAACCAAACCAGCAACTGTTGAAACTGGTGCCACAATTAATGTTCCTTTGTTTATTAATGAAGGTGATAAAATAAAGGTTGATACCGTAAAAGGAGCTTATTTAGAACGTGTTAAAGAATAATTAAATGAAATTACCCCGTAAATATAAATTGAAAGAAATTGCGGATATTATTGATGCCTCTTTTGTGGGACCTCCTAATTATCCAATTTCTGGCTTTAATGAAATCCACGTGGTTGAAGAAGGCGATATTGTTTTTGTTGACCATCCCAAATATTACGACAAAGCACTTCAATCAAAAGCTTCTGTCATTCTGATTAATAAAGAAGTGGAATGCCCAGAAGGAAAAGCATTGTTAATTTCAGAAGATCCATTTACCGATTTTAACAAATTGACCAAATATTTTAATCCGTTTAAGGCTGCAAATTCATCAATTTCCGAATCGGCTATTATTGGGGAAAACACAGTTATCCAACCAAATGTATTTATTGGAAATAATGTAAAAATCGGTGACAATTGCCTTATTCATCCCAACGTTGCTATTTATGACAATTGTGTTTTGGGAAACAATGTAACCATTCATGCAGGAACTGTTTTGGGAGCTGATGCATTCTATTATAAAAAACGAATAGATGGTTATGATAAATTGGTCTCGGGTGGTAGCGTTATTATAGAAGACAATGTTGATATAGGTGCTCTTTGCACAATTGACAGAGGTGTCTCAGCCAATACAACCATTAAAAAAGGCACAAAAATTGACAACCAAGTTCAGGTTGGCCACGATACGCTTATCGGCGAAAATTGCCTAATTGCATCTCAAACTGGTATTGCCGGATGCGTTATTATTGAAAATAATGTGACTTTATGGGGGCAAGTTGGCACAAATAGCGGTATTACTATAGGTGAAGGTGCTATTGTTCTTGGACAAACGGGAGTCACAAAATCAATAAAAGGCGGTACTAGTTATTTCGGAACACCTGTAGAAGAATCGAGAAAGAAACTGAAAGAAATGGTGGAAATAAAACGGTTAATAAAAAATCAAAAAAAGCAATAAATGCAACCATCTTAAGCTAAGAAAAATTACTTTTGTAACACGATAAAACTTTAATTCAAAAATAAATACTTTAATCCAAAAATAAACTTAAATGAGCGTTTTAGTCAATAAAGATTCAAAAATAATTGTACAGGGATTTACGGGAAGTGAAGGAACTTTTCATGCAACCCAAATGATAGATTATGGAACGAATATTGTTGGTGGTGTAACTCCTGGTAAAGGAGGAACCTCCCACTTGAACAAACCAGTTTTTAATACCGTGCAAGATGCAGTTGATCAAGTAAAAGCAGACACTTCAATAATTTTTGTACCACCAGCATTTGCCGCTGATGCCATTATGGAATCCGCTGCTGCAGGCATTAAAGTAATTATATGTATTACCGAAGGAATTCCTGTTGCCGATATGGTAAAAGTAAAAGCTTATATAGATAATAAAGATTGCAGATTGGTTGGTCCTAATTGTCCAGGCGTAATTACCCCTGGTGAAGCAAAAGTTGGCATTATGCCAGGATTTATTTTCAAAAAAGGAAATGTGGGCATTGTTTCTAAGTCTGGAACTTTAACTTATGAAGCTGCCGATCAGGTGGTAAAAAAAGGATATGGAATTACCACGGCTATTGGTATTGGAGGAGATCCAATTATTGGAACTACCACTAAAGAAGCTGTTGAATTGTTAATGAATGACCCTGAGACTGAGATTATTGTTATGATTGGGGAAATAGGAGGTCAATTAGAAGCTGAAGCTGCCCGTTGGGTAAAAGCAACTGGAAATAAAAAACCAGTAGTTGGTTTTATCGCTGGTCAAACTGCACCAAAAGGAAGAACTATGGGGCACGCAGGTGCCATTGTTGGAGGCAAAGATGATACAGCCCAAGCTAAAATGGCAATTCTTAGAGAAAATGGAATTCACGTTGTGGAATCTCCAGCAAAAATTGGCGAAAAAGTAGCTGAAGTATTGGGAAAACTAAATAAGTAATATCTTTAGAATTGGGTATTTGTAAATTTATAGAATAAAAACCTTTGAAATTCAAAGGTTTTTTAATGTTGCGCTGTAAGGTAATTGTAAGTATTCCAACTAACCTCAAAATAAAAACTTATGAACTTCAAATTAAATAAAAAGTCTATCTCAAACATTATTTTTATATTGGCAATAGCGGTATTGTTATATCCGCCTTCCAGAGAATGGTTTATGCGTCAGATTGCGTTTGCGCCGTCTATTAAAAATGTGGAGAAAAGTGAAAAATTGACTAGCTATGACTGGAATTTAAAAGGATTGAATGCCGAAAGTATCAATTTTAAGGAACTTGACAATAAAGTTATTTTTGTTAATTTTTGGGCTACATGGTGTCCGCCATGCCGAGCTGAATTGCCAATGATTCAAAAATTATATGATGATTATAAAAATAAAGTTGCTTTTGTATTTGTAACTAACGAAGATTGGGGGAAAGTTGAAGTATTTTTTAATAAAAATGGTTATGACTTGCCTGCTTACAATTCGATAGGCATTCCCCCAAATAAGTTTACAGAAACAAACAGCATTCCAGCAACCTATTTAATTGACAAAAGTGGGAATATTTTAATTGCTAAAGTCGGTTCAGCCGATTGGAACAGTAATAAAATGAGGAATTTATTGGATAAATTGATTGCGGAATAATAATCGTTTAATCCTATCCCTAGCCATCACGACAAGCAGGCTTTTCCAAAGGAAAGGGAGCTTGTTTTCTGTGAAGTCTGTCTTATTCAACGGTATTTTATAAGATTTGTATGACTAAAATCGGAGATTTTTCGGACGTAGCAAATCTATTGTTGAATGTTTGTCGGTTTGTATTAGTTCAAATTTAAGCATAAATTTTATGAGTTATTTATTGCACACAGTTTTCTTGTTTAAAATGTTGTTAATATATATGTCTGGCCTTAGGTAAGTTTCATACCAAAGCTTATTATTTTTTTTCATATGCATATAATTTTTATTTGAAAGTAAGTGCTCAATTAAATTTGGAATATCATAATAACTACTCCTATTTTGAGTCTTGAGATAGTTCTTATTTTCTTGGAAATTGTCGATATATACATTTATTGGTGTTGTTATTATTGCTTTTCCTGACATTACATATTCTCCTATTTTCCATCCTGGTGTATCAAATAAACCATCGTCGGCTATTCCGATGTCAGCATTTTTAAGTAAGGAAAGATAGTTCGATTTTTTAGTAATTTTCAAATCTACCAATAGTCCTTTAGCTATTTTATTAGAATATGAATCTTCTTGTATTCCTACTATTGAATTCTTGAAATTATTTTTTATTATTTCACACGCATTGATTCGAAATTCATTTTGCTTAATTCTTCTTTCTTTTTCTAACAAATTTTGTGTGTTATTTGGAGACCAAAGACGAGACAAATAAATTATGCGACCATTATTGTCATTTATTTCTCTTGAAATTTTACTAATTCTTTTTGAAAAATGAGAATCATTAACAAAAAAAGAAAAATAGTCTAAAGCTCGAATAATTTCAGTTTTAGAAGTGGGATTTTTTAGTATTCTTTTATCCATTTTTCTTATAAGAGATAATGGATTAATTGAAAAATTTACTTGAAAGTTAAGAGGAAGAGTTGTTTTAGTAAGGTTTTCTACTAAAAGAGATCTTTTAAAGTAGAAATCATAATTATTATGATTATTTAATAATTTGGGACTGTATGAATAATCAAGTAAATATGTGGTATTATTAAAAACTAAAATTGCTCCTTCGTATGGAGCATAATCTGAATAATTTATTAAAAGCTTTATATTGTTTAATTTGCAATAATATGATGCACTATACAATAGCTGATTTAGATGTGCTGTCCAATGTTTTATTAATATTTCGAGTTTTGGCAAAATTATATGTAACTTTGGGAAGGAGACTTTACTTTTCCTTAATAGTACTCCCTTTTTTAATGGCTTTATGATTTTCATAACAGAGTAAAACAGCTTCAATGAGTTGCAAATCATTGGCAGATCTTATAAAATAATCGGAGTAGTTGCATTCGTTTAACAATTCATTTAGCTCTTCAGCAGTCATCCCTAAATATTCCATCAACAATTCTCTATTGCTGGTATCCAGCATATTACGTAGATTGTCATCGTCCTTCAATTTCTTTAGTTTTTTTAATTGTGCAGGACTTTTTCCAAACCTATTATACACGTAATCAATCGGCCTAAAAATAGCGTCAATGGGTGAATTATACTCTTTGCGTTGTCTTGAACCAACTTCATAAGTTTGGGCTATGCCATTAATATGAATACGGGAATATTTATCTTTAGGAACATTTTTGGCGTCAATTTCTAAAACTCCAATAAGTTTGGTTGAATTAATTACAATTTCACTCATTTGCTCCGTTCTTTCATACAATTCAATTACCAACTCATTCCCTTTAAGCAAATCATTGGTAATTTTTATTTTTATGGATTGATACCCTAGGAAAGAAACATAAATGGTATCATTTACTGAAGTCGCAAGTTCAAACATCCCATTTTCATCAGAAATTGTTCCAATTACCGAGTTCAGGTTAAATAAATGTGCACCAATTAAGGGCTCCTTATTGGGATTGTCAATTACTTGTCCTTTTAAAGTCACTACGAGCGGACTCCTTTTTAAGGTGTCAGTTTTTTTAATTTCTTGGGAAAATCCCTGAATTGAAAATAAAAATATAACCGTATATAATATTTTTTTTAGCATTTGCAATGATACTGATTTATACGTAAAGTTAGGTTAAAAATGTGAAAAAACCGCTTTTAACTGCTAAAAGAGGTATTTAAATTATTAATATTTCCTATTTATAAAATGACATAATTAATATAAATAAGTCTTTTAAAAAATATTTTATTTTAAAAGTAAATAAAATTTAAAGGTAATGTTTTGTTGTCTGTTTTAATTTTTGTAATTTTAAAAGGATTACGGTAACTAAATCAGGAAAATTTCTATTCCTATTTTGGTATAAATTTGTAGCCTGTTAGATTTAAATCATTGTTCTCTTTATCTATTAGGTGCTTTTGCATGATTGTTTATATTGATAATTAACTTAACTCAAATAATTATGAATCCATCACTGTTTATTTTATTGCTATTAGGATTGTTTCTGTTTAGCGGAATACGAATTATTTTTGAATACAAACGCGCCTTAAAATTTAGATTTGGGAAATACATTAAAACATTAGAACCTGGTTTTAGGTGGATTATTCCTGTTATAGAGAATATTCAGATTGTGGATATTAGGGTTATAACAAGCAATATAGTATCACAGGAAGTAATGACAGCAGACAATGTACCTTGTAGTATTGACGGGGTTGTGTTTTATAAAGTCAATAACCCAGAAAAAGCTGTTTTGGAAGTGGAGGAATATAAATTTGCCATTTCACAATTGTCACAAGCTGCCTTAAGAGACGTTTGCGGAAAAGTGGAATTGGACACTATTTTATCAAAACGCGAAGAAATGGGTAAAAATATTAAGTCGATTGTGGAACAGGAAACAAAGGTTTGGGGTATAGAAATTATTGATGTTAAAATTAAAGACATTCAATTGCCTGAAAATATGCGGCGAATGATGGCCAATCAGGCCGAAGCGGAACGTTCCAGAAGGGCAAGAATTATTTTGGCACTTGCGGAAGAACAAGCTGCTGGTAAATTGCTTGAAGCAGGAAAATTGATAGATCAATCTCCGTCTGCCATTAAATTAAGACTCTATCAAACCTTGGCAAATATAGCTTCAGAAAAGAATTCGACCATACTTTTCCCATTTCCAGAAGAAGTATTGCCAAGACCTGCAAAAAAGGTAAAGAAAAAAAACAAGAAACCTAAATAATTTTATGAAGAGTTTTTAGTTTGCAATAACTACTATTGAAAAAATTGCAAACAAGACATCCTGTTTTTTTTATTAAAATTAAGTATTTTTGCCCTTATGGTAAAAGAGATTCAGCTTCGGATTCCTATTCAAGAAGAAAAAATTAAAGACATTTTAAAGAAAAAAGCAGCGAGTTTTTTAAATATTGCCGAAAAGGATATCCATGCCGTAAAAGTGTTGCGGAAATCTATCGATGCCCGAAAATCTGAAATTGTTTTTAATTATAAAGTCGCCGTTTATATTCACGAACAATTGCCAAAAACTTCGGAATATTCATTTGAATACAAGGATGTTTCCAATGCTAAGGAAATTCATATTATTGGTTTTGGACCTGCGGGAATGTTTGCTGCATTGCGTTGCATTGAGTTGGGTTACAAACCTGTTGTGCTGGAAAGAGGAAAAAAAGTACAGGAGAGAAGACGCGATTTGCGTGCTATTAACCAGTTTCATATCGTAAACGAAGATTCCAATTACTGTTTTGGCGAAGGTGGCGCAGGCACTTATTCCGATGGGAAATTATATACTCGAAGCCTAAAACGCGGAGATGTGCGCAGGGTTTTTGAAAATTTTGTTTTTCACGGTGCCAGTGAGGAAATCCTCGTTGATGCCCATCCACACATTGGAACCAATAAATTACCAAAAATTGTTGAAAATATCAGGGAAACCATTTTAAAAAATGGTGGTGAAATTCATTTTGAAAGTAGGGTAGTGGACTTCATTATAAAAGACCATAAGCTGAAAGCCATTAAATTACAGAATGATAAAGAAATGCCTGTTAAAGCGTTAATTTTAGCTACTGGGCATTCGGCACGGGACATTTATTATTTATTGCACAGAAAAAATATTCTCTTAAAAGCCAAATCTTTTGCCATGGGCGTAAGGGTGGAACATCCCCAACAAATTATAGATTCCATTCAATACCATTGTGATGAAGAGAGAAATGAATTATTGCCAGCAGCTTCTTACAGCCTTGTTGAGCAAGTAAATGACCGAGGTGTTTACTCATTTTGTATGTGTCTGGGCGGATTTATTGTGCCTGCCGCAACAGCAAATGGGGAAGTGGTTGTAAACGGTATGTCGCCTTCAAAACGCAACAGCAAATTTGCAAATTCTGGGATTGTGGTTGAAATAAATGCCGAAAAAGATTTGTACAAATACGAAAAATTTGGTGTTTTAAAGGGATTGGAATTTCAAAAGGATTTAGAAAAATTGGCTTTTTTGGCAGGAGGAAGAACTCAAGCCGCGCCGGCACAGCGGCTTACGGATTTTGTAGAAGGAAGATTGTCCACAAGTTTGAATGAAACTTCTTATCAGCCCGGATTAAATTCAGCACCTTTGCATTCCTTATTGCCAAAAATAATTGGGGGAAGATTAAGAACAGGTTTTGCTGTATTCGGACAAAAAATGAAAGGATTTTATACAGAAGAAGCCAATGTTATTGGGGTTGAATCTCGAACTTCTTCACCAGTAAATATTCCGCGAAAAGAAAATTTAGAACATCCAGAAATTACTGGGCTTTTCCCTTGCGGTGAAGGTGGAGGTTATGCTGGCGGTATCGTTTCTGCAGCTATGGATGGAGAACGTTGCGCCGAAGCGGCCATTCAAATGTTGCAGTAAAAAAATGTAGGAATTATCACAGTTTATCATAATCCAGCCTCAATAAATCATCATATTTATACTCAATACCCAATAATTCTTTTGATTTCTTGTTGGAAATAATTTTTTGTTTAATTTCGGTATCTTCTTCAAAATCAGGCGATTTAAGTCCGATATCTGAAGTGCATTTTATGTAGAATTCTCTCCTGGTTGGATGTGTATCCGCACAACCATTAAAAATTTGGTTCCAAACATTCTTTTCGATGATTTTCTCAATAAGTTGAATGCAATCATCTTGATGAATCATGTTCACAAAACCATCTGGATTTGGAATTTTTCGTCCATCTTTAAAAAAGTTTCCTGGTTTTCTGTTATAACCAAACAAACCTGCAAAACGAATGATGGTCGTTTCAAAAAGAGTTGAGTTTTTGAAAAGCATTTCAATAGAAGCCAAGGCAGATGGCAGCGTTTCAGATTCTTCAGTCACTATTTCGTTGGAATTTCCATAAACCGAAGTGGAGCTGATGAAAATAACTTTTTTTACAGGAGATTTTTCAATATGGCTAATCAAATTTCTAAAACCTTCAATATCTTTAGAAGGCAAGGCCACAATTAAGATTTCCGATGCCAAAAACGTTAAAATATTGTGTGTTAAATAGTCAAGGCTGATTAAAAATGGGTTTATTCCTTTTTCTTGAAATTCGACAAGTTTACTTTCAGATGTGGTGGAGCCTTTAATTTGATAGCCCTGCGCAATTAAGCTTAGAGCCAATGGTTTCCCAAGCCAACCACAACCCAATATGCTGATTTTCCTTTTCAAAATTCTTATAAAATTTTATTTAAAACACTATATCAATTTCCTGTTTAACAAATAAGTTTGGTGTTTAACTATATGATTTCATTTTTAACCGCCTGATTTCATTTTTAACCGCCAATTTCGCAAAGTATTACGCAAATCTCGCAAATTTCTTCATTTTTGCCAATCTGCTTTGTTATAACAATATTTATTTTTTAACAGCTGTTTCCAATTCATTTAAACGCACCATCTTTTTTCGTTCTAAAAACTCCTGGATTCCTTCAAAATGCTCATTAACGCGTTTGTTACCAAATTCGTATATTTTAGTTACCATTCCATCCAAAAAATCACGGTCGTGCGATACGAGAATCAGGGTTCCGTCGAAATTCATAAGTGCCTGTTTTAGAATGTCTTTGGTTCTCATATCGAGATGGTTTGTGGGCTCATCCAGAATTAAAAGATTTACTGGTTCAAGCAGTAGCTTAATCATTGCCAATCGGGTGCGTTCACCACCAGAAAGTACTTTGACTTTCTTGTCCCAATCTTCGTTACCAAACATAAAAGCACCCAGAAAATCTTTTATTTTTGTCCTGATTTCACCTTTTGCAACGTTGTCAATCGTTTGAAAAACCGTAAAAGTTTCATCTAACAAAGACGCTTCATTTTGGGCGAAATAACCAATCATGGTATTATGGCCAAGCGTTAATTTGCCGCCGTGCTCAATTTCGCCCATAATGGCTTTGATAAAAGTAGATTTTCCTTCACCATTTTTTCCTACAAAAGCAACTTTTTCGCCACGCTGAATCGCAAAAGTTGCATCATCAAACACAAGGTGTTTCTCATAAGTTTTTGAAACATTTTCTGCTGTTACTGGATAAGTTCCAGATCGGGGAGAAGGCGGAAATCGAAGTTTTAAATGGGAAGTATCTATTTCATCAACTTCAACAATTTCAAGCTTTTCGAGCATTTTTACGCGCGATTGTACTTGCAAGGTTTTTGAGTAGGTACCTTTAAATCGATCGATAAATTCTTGCGTATCCGCAATTATTTTTTGTTGCTCTTCCTGTTGTTTTTGTTGCTGTTCGCGACGTTCTTTGCGCAACTCAAGATATTTGGAATAATTAACTTTATAATCGTAAATGCGACCCATCGTCACTTCAATAGTTCGCGTGGTAATGCGATCCACAAAAGCGCGGTCGTGTGAAATCACTATTACGGCTTTTCCACTGTTTACCAAAAAATTTTCAAGCCACTGAACAGAATCTATATCGAGGTGGTTAGTTGGTTCATCCAATAAAATTAAATCTGGATTTTGCAACAATATTTTTGCCAATTCAATGCGCATGCGCCAGCCACCGCTAAAATCGGAAGTTGGGCGGTTAAAATCGGTACGTTCAAAACCCAATCCCAGCACAATTTTTTCAACTTCAGCATCGAAATTGATTTCGCCGTTGCTGTATAATTTTTCACTTAGCGTTGATACTTTTTCAATAATAGCGTAATATTCTTCAGATTCATAATCGGTACGGATGGTCAACTGATGGTTCAATTCGTCCATTTCTGTTTGCATAGAAAGTATTTCCGCAAAAGCTTGGGAAGCTTCTTCAAAAACAGTGCGGCCATTTTCTGTCATTAAATGCTGTGGCAAATAAGCGGTTATTTTATCTTTCGGAACAGAAATTCGTCCGCCAGAAGCCTTTTGATATCCGGCAATTATTTTTAGCAAAGTAGATTTTCCAGCACCATTTTTGCCCATTAAGGCGATGCGATCTTTTTCGTTTATCACAAAAGAGATGTCCTTAAAAAGAGTTGTCCCTCCAAATTCTACACTAAGTCCTTCTACTGAAACCATTGATTTTTTTTGAAAATTATGCGCAAAGATAATGAAAATTGATTCGTTTTATTGGTGCATGGAACAACGTTGACCTAATTTGGCTTTAAAATAAGATTAGAATAATTTAAAAACTTTGGCGCTAGTTTAATTGAGCGTTGCTATTTAATTTCAAATCCATATTTCGGAGGTTTCAAGTTGGTTCGAACGTAGAAAATTCAATTATTCCCTTTAGGGTTAGGGTAAAAATAATTGAATTTTCGACCCTTTGCTTTTTCCCCATCCCTAAAGGGTAACAAAGTGCCGAAAATTAGATATTTCAATCATAATAGCCAGTTTAAACTAGAGCCTAAAAATTTTAAAGTTAGTAATTCCATTTGCGTTAGCGATTGAAGCGGTATCCTTTTTTGAAATGAAATGAAAAAAAAGATTTAGCGAAAAGCGCGACCCCTCGCCTTTTCGGCGGGGGGAAACGCCCAACAAAAGGATAGGCAGGTTCAACAAAATGGCAGGTACAAAAAGCATCTGTAAAATTGTAATTATAGTTTGTTTTTTTACTAAAATGTGTGAATCATGTAATTAAGATCTAAAATTATGTAACAACTATTTAAAGGTTTGAGCGCAATTTTGCATAAAGTAGATATAATCATATAAAAAAAACATCGTATTATGAAATCACAAAAAGTAATTTTAGTGACGTTAGCAAGTGCAGCAGTTGGAGCGGCTTTGGGAATTTTATTTGCACCGCACAAAGGCTCGAACACAAGAAAGAAAATTTCTAAAAAAGGAAATGAGTATTTAGAGGGATTCGAAGAAATATTTAATGAATTTGTGGACAATGCCTCTAGTAAATTTGAATCTATGAAAGGGGAAGCCTCTAAAATGGCGAAAAATAAAATAATTGAGGTGGAAGAAGTTGTGGATAAAGCCAGTAAATAAAAGGTTATTTATTGATTAGACGAAAGAATATAGAAAAGATATAGAATACTATTGTGGTAGCAATCAATTGTTTATCACATTTCGTTTTACTTATATATCAACGTTTATTTAATACTATCAGAAAAATAGTTGAAAGCTATTTAATTGCAACGGTTTTTAGGAGTGAAAACCAAAGCATAAAGACAAACACCAATTCAGTAATATCCATTTTAATTTAACCTAGGTTATGAGTTATATGAATAAATCTCAAGAAAAACGAGCAGCTGAATTGGTAATTGCCAACATAGAACTCGCTTTTCAAAGTGAGGAGAAAGAAAAACGTGCGGCTGAATTGGTGATTGCCAGCAAGGAATTGGCTTACCAAAATGATGAAAAAGAGAAGCGTGCAGCAGAATTGATTATTGCAAATAAAGAACTCGCTTATCAAAACAGTGAAAAAGAAAAACGTGCAGCAGAGTTGCTTATTGCCAACGAGGAATTGGCTTTTCAAAATATAGTGAAAGAAAAACGTGCAGCAGAGTTGCTTATTGCCAATAAAGAATTGGCCTTTCAAAACGGCGAAAAAGAGAAACGCGCAGCGGAGTTGCTTATTGCCAATAAAGAATTGGCCTTTCAAAACGGCGAGAAAGAGAAACGCGCAGAGGAGATGCTTATTGCCAATAAAGAATTGGCCTTTCAAAACGGCGAAAAAGAGAAACGCGCAGCAGAGAACGG
>JAQVGD010000083.1 GCA_028696945.1 Lutibacter sp. | reverse complement strand
ACCTTTACCGTCAATTGGATCTCCTAATGTGTTTACAACACGCCCAACAATGCCTTCACCTACTTTTAATGAAGCAATTCTTTCGGTACGTTTTACGATCGATCCTTCTTTAATTGCTCTTGAATGACCTAATAATACAACCCCAACATTGTCTTCTTCCAAGTTCAATACCAATCCTTCCATTCCATCTTCAAATTCAACAAGCTCGCCATATTGCACATTTGCCAATCCATAAACACGTGCTATACCATCGCCTACTTGCAATACGGTTCCAACTTCATCTAATGAAGCCGACGCTTCAAATCCTGCCAATTGTTGTTTTAAAATTGCTGATACTTCAGCTGGTTTTATTGATGCCATTATTTATATTTTTTGAAACTAAATTCTTTTAATTTTTTAATTTTTATCTAAAACTTTCGTTTTCAAATGTTCTTTTTAATAACTGTAATTTATTTGAGATACTTGCATCGTATTGGATATCACCAACACGAAGAATAAATCCGCCAATAATATCTGGATCTATAATGCTTTCAATAGTCGCTTTTTTTCCTGTAATTTCAATAACCTTTTTTAAAACCTGTTGATTTAATTCTTCCGTTAACGGAATGGCTGTAGTAACTTTCGCTACTTCTATTCCTTTTAATGAATCATAAATCACGTTATATTTTTTTGCAACTTCACCTAAAATTGGCAATCTTTTGTTATCTATTAAAAGATTGATTAAACCAATTGTTAAAGCACTTGTTTTGTTCGCAAAAACTTCTTTTAAAGCTGCTTTTTTTAATTCAGTTTTTAAAACTGGGCTGTTTAGCAATAACTGTAAATCTTCACTTTGTTGAATTGTTTTTGCAACGAGTAACATGTCATTGTTCACTTCAACTTCTTTTTGTTGTTCAAGTGCAAAACTTAATATTGCTTTTGCATATCTTATTGCCGCTCTGGATCCGTTCATTTGAAATTAATTCTATAGCTTTACTTCTTTTAACATGTCTTCAACAAGCCTAATTTGTTTGTTTTTGTCGGCTAGTTCACCCCTCATTACTTTTTCGGCAATTCCAAGTGACAATTCAGCTACCTGATTTTTTATTTCGGTAATTGCTGCATATTTTTCAGACTCAATGGTCGCTTTTGCCTGGTCAATTACTTTTGTGGCTTGTGCATGCGCTTCCTCTTTTGCTTCGGTAATCATACTGTCTTTCATTTCGCGCGCTTCTTTTAACATAGCATCGCGCTCAATGCGAGCCTCTTTTAAAATTCGCTCATTGTCTGCGATAAGATTTTGCATTTCCTTACGCGCATTTTCCGCTTCATCCAATGCTTTTATAATACCTTCTTCTCTTTCGTTTACGGCATTTAAAATTGGTTTCCAAGCGAATTTTTTTAATAAAATCACCAACGCGAAAAATAAAATTAATTGCCAGAAAAATAACCCTAAAGAAAACTGCTCTATTAACTTATCCATGGTATATTTTTAATATTTTCTATAATAATTATAAATTAAACAATAACCGCAACCAACCGTTGCGGTTATTTGTTTTTTCTTATCCTGCAAATAGTGCAGCAAATGCAATACCTTCAATTAGCGCAGCTGCAATAAGCATTGCTGTTTGAATTTTACCAGAAGCTTCTGGCTGACGTGCAATAGCGTCCATTGCTGAGCCACCTATTCTACCAATACCTAAACTAGCACCGATTACGATTAAACCTGCTCCTACAATAGTTGGAATTTCCATAATATATATATAATTAATTAATTAAACATTCAATTTTTAATGATTATCATCGTGTTCTTCCACCGCCGAACCGAAGTAAAGCGCAGATAACATGGTAAAAATATAAGCTTGCAACACTGCCACCAACAATTCAAGCAAGGAAAGGGCAAATGCCAGACCGAATGATAAAGAACTTCCAATCCAGTTTTTGAAAACGAACATCAAGCCAATGATACTCATCATTACAATATGTCCTGCAGTAATGTTTGCATACAAACGAATCATTAATGAAAAAGGCTTAATAAAAGTGCCTAGCAATTCTATTGGTGCCAATATAATTTTCATTAGTACTGGTACTCCTGGCATCCAAAAAACATGCTTCCAATAGTTTTTGTTTCCCGAAAATGTGGTGATAAAATATGTTGTTAGGGCCAATGCCAACGTAACGGCAATATTATTTGTGACATTAATGCCTAGTGGTGTTAAACCTAAAAGGTTAATTATCCATATAAAGAAAAATACGGTTAATAGGTAACTCATATATTTTCGGTAATATTTTTCACCGATTGTTGGAATGGCAATCTCATTTCTTATATATAAAATAATTGGTTCCAATAAGCGACCAAAACCAGTCGGAATTGGGTTCTTTTTATAGGAATTGGCCATTCTTTTAAACATAAGAAGCATCATTAGACCCACAAGAATAATAAACATAACGTTTTTTGTGATTGAAAAGTCTAATGGTTTTTCGTTTGTTGGGTGGTGCTCTTCGTTAAATTCAATTGTGCCGAGTGCATCTGTCTTGTAGATTTTGTTATGATACACTTTGTAATATTGTCCATCTATTTCTGCCACCGCTTCTCCATATTGAAAGTTTGAAGATGAAAACACTTTTAAGCCACTATCAATCAAGATTACAGGCAATGGGGCACTGATGTATTTGTATTCTCCTTCATCGTTAATATAGGAATATAATGTAAAATCGTAAGAATCCAATAAATGATGGTTGATAAATTCTTTAATTTCAGCTTTTAGATTTTTCGCGGGAGGTTCTTGTTCAGCAGAACTTGATTCGACTGTGTTGTTGGTTGCACCTACTGAAATTGTAATTGCAAAGAACAGGAATGTAAGTGTTTTTAACAGGTCAATTTTATACATAAACAATATTAATAGTGTTGCCCAAAAATATTTTGCAAATGTACATTTTTATATTAAAAACTTAAAACTATTTTTCTTTGTTTTTGACAGATGTTTATTTATTAATTTTTAAGCCACTATATCTTATTATTTAACAGTTTAATTAAATAAAAAGTTTCCACAATTAAACACAAAAGATAGGGGGTTAAAAATGCCAATGCTTCTTGGGGACTTATTGTTCCGTCTTGTTTAAAAACAGGATTGAAAAAAATAAAATAAACCCCGAATTTAACGAAACTTCCACCCATAAAAGCAAAACCCAATAAATCGAGGTGTTTTTTTTTCATTTTTACCAGAATGAAAAAAATAAGTAGTGCCAAAAAATAATTTGTTAAATAGCTTGGAATAAGCAGGTTTTGAAATAGTGAAATGTTTAAAAAATATAAAATAACACTATGAATTCCAAAAACAATACTAAGGGAAATTAATAATTTTATACCGAAAACGAGTATTTGTTTAGTCATTTTTCTCATTGATGTTTTTTAACTGGGATAAAACACTCCAAATTGAAATAAGCAATGCCACCAAGGTAAGTATTATTGTAAATGTCCTGGTAGAATTCTGATAATGAGCATCCAGTTTTTTTCCAAAATAGGCACCTAAATAAATAGTGATGCCCATTTGAAATGCAATACCCGTTAACTGCAGGTATTTATTAAGCTGTTTTTTCTTGTTTGGTTTGTCCATTTTGTAACTCCATCACGGATCCTTTCATTGTGCAAGTTGCATTAAATTCGGCTCCAGGTTCAACCAGTAATTTACCGATTGAAACTTCTCCTGTTATTTTTGCGGTAGCTTTTAGGGTCAATAAATTATTTACCAATAATTCTCCTGAAAATTTTCCTTCAATATCGGCATTTTCGCTTATTATTTTGCCGTTTACACATCCCAAGGCACCAATAACAACGCGTCCAGCGGTTTTTATGGTGCCTTCAACGCTTCCGTCTATCCTAAAATCACCTTCAGATTTAACATCGCCAACTATTGATGTGTTTTTTCCCACCACATTACGCTCTGATGATATTGGGGGAATTACTTTTTTTTCTAAAAACATACTAATTTGCTTTTGGGGATTATTTTATAGTTTTAATTTTATAGTTTCAATAACTTCCAACGCCTTTTTTGCTTCTTCGGTATTCGGGTAATTTAGTGCAACAAATTCCAAAGCTTCTCTAAATGCACCTAAACCTTTTGTTTTTCCTATAGCATAAGCTTTTAACAATTCCAGTTTTGCAACAATAGGTTCTCCATGAAAATTTTTTATTGCAAGATTTGATTTTTCAATAACGCTTTCAAATTTCTCAGCTTCATATTCGTAATATATTGCAGCATACTCGCTTTCAGTTGAATTTATTTCGTCATTCGCAAGCACTTCATTCGGATTCAAAATAATTTTTGCATATTTTGAAGTCGGATAATTTGCTATAATATCGTTTTTTAAAGAAACGGCCTTTTCATTATTCTGACTTTCGTAAATTTTATACAAATGGTATTTGGCAGGAATTAACAATACCAAATCCGGATTAAACGCTATTAATTTTTCAAATTTGTTTTTGGCCAAATCCAATTCTTTAAATTGCTCTTTATAGATAATTCCCAATTTAAAATAAGCGGTGTTTCTGTCATTTACAATACTGTCTATTTTAACTTTTTCTGAAGGAATTTTATCCAAATAATATGCCAATTCAAATTTTTCAGAATTGTCAATCTCTGCACTAATTTGTTCAATGTTTTGCTTATTGCCCAAATTCGCATGCGATTTGTCTTTTAAGCGCCAATTGTCTTCCAAAGGACGATTGCCCCAAATTCTTCTAAATTCCTGTTCTCCAAAACCAACTGCCTGGATATTGTAAAAATACCATTTTCCCGAACCCTGTCCAGTTTCTGCCTTGGTAACATTTGGATTAAACAAATCGGTTTTATTCGTTTTTTTGTTTGTTAGTTTTTCTTCCTCTGCTTTTAATTTTTCAATATGTGCGTTAAAAAAAGCGATACGATCTTCTTCGCTCATGGCAACAATATTTAAAATACTGTCGTTTATTTTTGCGCCGTTTTCATATAAAATAATTTCAATCAAATTATTTCGGTTTCGCACCAAACGTCGCACACGCTTTGTGTTTTCACTTTTTGTGATGTTTAAAATGCTATCGTAATAGGCTCCAGCAACCAGAAATTCAGCTTTGTCAAAATATAAATTGCCGAGTGCCTCATAAGAAAGTTCTTTTTGTAGGTTTCTTTTAGAGTTTGATTGCAGTGATTTTTTAAAATACGAAATTGCATTGTCTGTGTTGCTTTCTTGTTCTATAATTCCAATTCTGTAATACAATTCATCTAAAAACGGCCTGTTATCCCTATCTTTTACCAACTTTTTAAGAACCACCAACGTTTCTTCAGTATCCAATTTATTGGTTGTGTTTTTGGCTTTTTCCAATTGCGCATGAATTTTGTACTTATAAGGAGCTTTTCTAAAATCAATTACTTTTTGAAAAGCGATGTTTGAAGAATCTTTTAAACCTTTTTCGCTGTAAAGTTGCCCGAGTATGAATAAATTTCTGGCTGTTTGTTCTTTATTATTGGCTGATGTTACCGCTTTTTTAAGATGGTTTATAGCGAGTTGTAAACTGTCTAAATTAAGATAAGCCATTGCAATAACGGTATGTGCATCCTCTTTTATATTGCTTTTTAGCGATTTGTTTTTTAATAAATTTCTCAAGCTTTTAATTGCCTGTTCTTCATTTTGCAATCGAACCTGGGTTTTTGCCTGCCATATTTTTGTTTCGTTGATTAAATCTGCCTTTGGATAATTTAACAACACAAAATTAAAGGCTTCCAAAGCTGGTACAAATCTTTGTGAGTAATAGCGCGATTTTCCCAGCAACAAATAGGCGTTGTCAATTTCGTTGTTGCGTTCTTCGCGGGCAATTAACATAGAATGTTTTTGGATTGCCTTTACCGCTTTTTCTTCGGCTTTTTCAAACTCTTGAGGGGAACTGTCAGGATCTGCTTGCATTCCCGGTAATGCCAATTCATCAACTTTTAAAGGTTCAATGGGCAAGCACTCCCAATAATTGTCTTCATAATTGGCATTTAACTGCGCCAAGCCAATACGTAAAGCCTCCTCGCCATTATAAAGTACATTGTACTTTGTGGAAACCGAATGGTAGCTTCTGTTTAAAAACGCATCTTTTTTAGTGGAACAATTAACCACCAAAAGCGTTATTAAAAAGCCTGCAATTATTTTAAAACTATTTTTCAAAAGAGATTGTTTTTTACTAACCCATTAACTTATTACGCCACGTAATTATTGCAATAAAGATTGTAAAAATACAAAAATCTCTGTATTTATTTGAATTACACCGAAAAATACGCCTCGAGTTCCTGCAATGTTTCAGCAGAGGTTTTTAAGTCTTTAACAATTTCGCCTTTTTCGAGCACTACTATCCGATCGCAAACTTCGGTAACGTGACCCAAATCGTGGCTAGAAATTAGGAGTGTTGCATTGGTTGCAATGGTTAAATTTTTCAATAATTTCTTCAATCTGATTTGTGTTGTGGGATCCAAATTGGCAAATGGCTCATCTAAAACGATCACTTCTGGATGGCCAATCAATGCCGCAACAATACCCACTTTTTTTTGGTTTCCTTTGGATAAATCTCTCAGATATTTTTTCTTTCCAATAATTTCATCATTAAAAATCTCTTTGAATTGCAATAAAAAAGCATCAATATCAGCTTTGTTCATTCCTCGAAGTTCGCCAATAAAGTAAAAATATTCTTCCGCAGTTAAATAGCCTATCAAAAAACTTTCATCAATAAAAGAGGCGGTAAAGGGTTTCCAATCTTCGCTTATATTTACCTGTATTTCATTGTTAAATACACAACCTGTTGTTGGTTTAATAAGGTCTAACAACAAATTGAAATAAGTTGTTTTTCCCGCGCCGTTATTGCCTACCAAACCAAAAGATTGCCCTTTTGGAATTTCTAAAATCGGCATATTTAAAACGGTTACTGCACCATATTTTTTTGAAAGTTCTGTGGTTTTTATCATAGTTTTTACTGTTTAATTGTTGCGTTGTTTATTTGTGTAACTGTTGAATCCTACAATCTTTAAATCTTTTAATAATTTACTTCTCACTAAATGCAGCAATGGTTTTGTATTTTCCTGATTGGTAAATTTTCTCGATACTATTCAGAAAAAAGTTTTTAAATACAATTCCTAAAATGCCACTAAATGCCAAAACAAATAATCCTGCTTCAAAACTTATAAATTTATATGGCAAGTAAAAAAGCAACATTGGCAAACCTAATTTTGGCAAGGCAATGAGCATTTGTGTTGGATTGAATCCATTGGTGTTGCTAAAAGCTTTTGCTTTTACGTTCAACTCAATTGGCACTCTGTTTAATGCACCGCCAATTAAAGTAATAAACGAATTTAACCCAATATTAAATAGTGCTCCAGCAGCAATCATTCCATAAATTTTCCATCCAAAGTATAAATAAGGGGTGCTTAAAATAAATGAAAGTGTTACGCCAATTACCATTAAATACCATTTGGATTCGAGGTATTTTTTATAAGGAATGTTTTGGCTCATCAACATTTTGTAATACTCACTATCCCACGAAGGTACCAATTGCCCATAAGTCATTAAAAAACCACCTGTCACAAATATTGCCGCAAATACCAACCAGCCAGGCGAATCGTTGTACATTTTATTTGTAAAAAATATTAGTCCGTAAAATAAAAAAAGAAACGACATCATCATTACCTGTTTTGGTCGTGCATTTCTCCAAATCAATTTTACATCATTTTTTAAAAAAATCGCCACAGTTCCAAATCGATTCATCCAAGATAAATCTGTAGCATTTACTTCTTTTATTTTTTTTGAAACTGCATCATCCAAATAAAATTCATTTTTAATAAACTTAAAATTTACATAATACAAACCGAGCATTAAAAACAAGGGAATTAATACCAAGATAGGATTGTTATAAAGCGCGTTAAATGCAATTCCGATAGCTGTTGAAAATTTAAAAATACCGAAATATTCAAAGCCAATTAATAGCACTAACAAAGAAATAAGCACATAAAAAACGGTATGACTCTTGTTTATGAGAAAGTTTATGAAATTATTTGACAAGCCCAAAAACAAGATGGCAAAAAACCAGCAAACCACATTTGCTGCTGGATAACTTTCAGTTAATAATACAATGCTGAAGGGCAAAAAGATTAATATTGGAATAAAATTAAAAAAAGAAATAACTGTTTTTCCCAACAAATAATGGATGACCGTGTTTCTTTTAATAGGAATTATCATCAGTGGCTTTATATTCATAACCGGCAATTGCTGCATGAAAAAGCGAACCACCAAATCGAATAATAACCAATAAATTAAAAAATTATTTACAATTATTATCGGATCAAGAGTGGGTAAAGTCTCTTTAAGAATAAAATACAACCCAACGCCCATCATTAAAGCCGCTCCCCCAAAATATAACACCAAAAAAACAAGTAAAATTTTTATGGCAATTCCTTTTTGAAAGTAAGATGAACGAATAAATTGTTTCCATTCAAAATTTATAAAATGTTTGATCATTGGGATGGTTTTGGTTAATGACTCAATTTAAAATTATTTTTATACCAATTTATATTCTGGGTATTGTTTTATCAAAATTTCTTCAACCTTTAAAGGTAACACAAAAGCAATAATATATGTTAACATAATGTAAAAGGTAAAAAACAGGGAAACAATTACTATTAGTGAAACAGTATCTAATTGTATTTTTAAGTTAATCGGTATATAAAAAATAAGATAACCAAATGCGCCAATATTACCTGCATTTAAAATATATTCTTCCAACAACCATTTTTTGTTGGTTTTCTTAAAGCGTTGTTTTTTTATTTTTTGAAGTTGAATTAATCTCACCAATAAAAAAGCAACAATACCAAACCCTAAAATCATATAAATCCATCTGTGATCTGGCACAAATAAAAAACTGGTATAAATCGCTGAAAAAATTAAAATAACAGCAAGCAATTGAGGCAATTTAAAATAGTTTTTAAAAATACCAAAAACCAATTTCCAATATTTTTTATTTAAGGCCTTTGCGCTTGCTTCAACCACCTCCATAAAACCAAAAACACCAAATTTTTTGAAGGAAATCATTTTTGCCTCTTCAAAAGAAATGGATGGTTTTCCATTCAAAATTTGTTCAATATCATTTGCCAAATGATCAACTAACTCTGTTTGTACATCAAAATGTTCTACAAAATGTTGGCGCGTAAATGTATAAAGTTGTTGTATTTGTTCCTTCGAAAGTTTCACCATTTTTTAACTGACAATTTGAGGATAATTTAGTTGTACATATCTTTTATTTTCCAAATACACATATTCCATACACCAATAAAAGAGAATTAAAAGAACAAATATACCTAGTTGAATGTAGTTGTAATTCGCATTTTGAAAACTATTTTCTGTTCTAAGAGTTGTAATATTTGTAAAAAGAAGCATTAAAAGATTGAATAATTGAAATATCAACTCGGTTCTGTTTAAAAATAAAAAATTATTATTTTTATTCTTTTTATCAATTTTCGTTCTAACAAGCGCCTGAATAACGAGTGAAAATAGGATTATTGTTAATATCATAAAAAAAAGCTCTTTGTTGGAAAACAAATCCATAATAAAAACCAAGCCGTAAAAAGCACCTATTGAAATAATCATTTTAGGCAGTTTAAAAAATGATTTTAAATTGATGAAAACTTGACGGTAAAATTGTTTTTGAACAGCTGCTTTTTTAGTTTCCAACAATTTTTTAAAGCCGCTGTCGCTAAAACTTTTATGGGCTTCAACAATAGCTTGCATGAAATTTAAGTTTGGGTTTTTTTCTAATTTTTCTTCTAAGCTATTTGCAAAATGATCTACCAATTCTGCCCTAACATCAATCCACTCAATGCCACAAGCGGCAATATATTTGTCAATTTGCTGAATTTGTGCTTCTGTAAGTTTGATTTTCTTTTTCATAAAAAAATAATTTATCCCAAACTAAACTTCGGATTTACTATATTTTGCATTGTTCTTAAAAACTCCTCCATTTCCACCAAACGGCTTACGGTTTCTTTGGTTCCGCTTTTGGTTAATTTATAGTATTTTCTCAATCTGTTGTCAACTGTAGCAACCTCAACATCCAACAATCCTTCGGCTTCTAATTTATGCAATGCCGGGTATAAAGCACCTTCGGTTATTTTAAGTTCACCTTTGGTTAGCTCCTTCACTCTTTGGGTAATTTCATAACCATACATTTTTTCATTTTCTCCCAACAACTTTAATATAATGGTTTGTAAAGAACCTTTATATAATTTTTGATTTCCCATTTCGATGATTTATGTGCTTATTTGAATTTCAAATATATACATAATTTTCTTATGTATGTTAGTCTTGTACATTTTTTTTCGCAAAAAAATATGTTTAGTTTCGCTATTTTTGTAATCTTAAAGATTGAACATGTCGAAATTTCACACACTCACAATAAAAGAACTTAAAAAAGAAACTTCTGATGCGGTTTCTATACTATTTGATATTCCTGCAGATTTAAAATCAGCATTCAAATTTATTGCTGGACAATATATAAACATCAAAAAAAACATTGCAGGCGAGGAATTGCGCAGGGCATATTCTATATGTTCCGCACCAAACAGCGGCGAGTTGCGCATTGTTGTAAAAGCGGTTGATAACGGTGCTTTTTCTGTTTTTGCAACCACTATTTTAAAAGAAGGCGATGTTTTGGAAGTATCTAATCCTTTGGGGAAATTTGTGTTGGAAACAGCTTCATCGCAAGCTAAAAATTATTTGGGTATTGCAACAGGAAGCGGAATTACACCAATTATATCCATTATAAAAGCCGTATTAGCTGAAGAACCAAACAGTACTTTTACACTAATTTATGGCAATAAAACTGAAGCTGACACCATTTTTAAAAATGAAATTACACTTTTACAAAAGACGTATCCTGCACAACTTAAAGTGCAATATGTTATTAGTAGAGAAAAAAATGAAACTGCCTTATTTGGAAGAATTGACAAAGGAAACCTTAACTTTATCCTTAAAAATAAATTTAAAAACACCACTTTTGACGCTGCTTTTTTATGCGGTCCTGAAATGATGATAACTACCTTAAAAGAAACGCTGGCGGAAAATGGTTTGGATGAAAACAATATTCATTTTGAATTATTTACCACGCCTATTGCTTCTGAAGATGAAAAACACTTCGCTTTTGAAGGAACTTGCGAAATTACCGTTTTGCTAGATGATGAAGAAACTAGGTTTGAAATGGAATCAAAAACAACAATTTTAACTGCAGCGTTAAAAGAAGGTTTGGATGCTCCATATTCTTGTCAGGGCGGAATTTGCAGCAGCTGTTTGGCAAAAGTAACTGAGGGGAAAGCATTAATGGATAAAAATTCAGTTTTAAGCGAGGCTGAAATAAAAGACGGATTCATATTAACTTGCCAAGCACATCCAACCACGCAAAAAATCACCATTGATTACGATAATGTTTAATAAATTATAGTAATTTCACATTTTAGTAAACAAAATTTATGACTTTTTACGAACTTAAAGAAGCGATACTGATTGGGTTTTTCCTTTCCTTTATGATTGGTCCCGTTTTTTTTACCTTAATTCAAACTAGCATTGTTAAAGGCGCACGTGCCGCTTTTTCATTTGATCTAGGCGTGGTTTTGGGTGATATTGTTTTTATTTTAATTGCCTATTATGGCAGTAAAAGTTTTTTGGAAGAAATAAAAGACGATCCCCGTTTGTTTTATTTTGGCGGTTCAATTTTGTTAATTTATGGTCTTATCACTTATTTAGATATAAGTCAGAAAAGAACCATTCAGGACGAAACTTTGGTGCTTCCAGAAAAAACAAATTATAAAAAACTGTTTCTAAAAGGATTTTTCCTCAATTTCATCAATGTTGGCGTATTGGCTTTTTGGCTGGGATTGCTTTTAATTGTGGGCTCTAACCTGCAAATGAATCCCACTAAAATATTTAATTACTTTGCACTGATTATTGTTAGCTATTTAATTACTGATATCGGCAAAATATTATTGGCGAAACAATTAATAAAAAAATTAACGCCAGCAGTAACTTACAAAATAAAACGCGCAATGGGCATTATGTTGATGATTTTTGGTCTCCTTTTAATCATAAAGGGATTAATTCCAAATGAAAAACTATATTTTAAAAACGATATTGAAAAATCTGAATAACGTAAATTATTCATTTAACGTGGTTACAAAATTTATTTGATGAAACGAGCATAACAAATTTTGATACACAGCAGAATGATTAATGGCGAACTGCATCTGTATCAACAAAAAAATAAAAATTAACAGATGAAACGCCTACAACAGAATCATCTAACAGAAAAAAGAAAGATGCTAAGCGTTCCATTTGACAAATAAAAAACAATAAAAAATAGCAAATAAAACGAGCATAACAAATTTTGATACACAGCAGAATGATTAATGGCGAACAGCATCTGTACCAATAAAAAATAAAATATAAACAGATGAAAAAAAGACCGTCCAGAAAACAACAAGCAAAAATTTTAAGAACCTTCAGAAAAATTCACCGTATAACGGGAGCTTTGCTTTTTATTTTCTTCTTTTTCATCTCCATTTCAGGAATTATTTTGGGATGGAAAAGCCATAGCAACGGATTTATTATTCCCAAATCCCATGAAGGAACATCCACCAATTTAAAAGATTGGATGCCCTTAGATAGTTTGCACAAAAAAGCCAATTTAATTTTACATGATTCTGTTTCTGCAGATTTATCTTTAGAACTTAATCGCATTGATATCAGAAAAAATAAAGGAATGTTAAAATTTGTGTTTAAAAATCATTATTGGGAGATTCAATTGGATGGCGCAACGGGAAAATTGCTAAACATTGGAAAAAGGCATTCCGATTTATTTGAAAACATCCACGATGGCTCTATTCTCGACCGTTACTTAGCAACTTCTAATGGTCAAATTAAGGTAATTTACACAACTTTTATGGGTTCGGCACTATTTCTTTTTACCGTTACAGGTTTTTGGCTTTGGTATGGGCCAAAAAGAATGAAACGCATTAAAAGTTAACCTTTTGCACTCTTTTATTTTCTGGATGGAATCTTAATTTATATTTATTGTTGTCCGATAAAACTTAAAAATAAGAAAAATAGTGCTTCAATCCCAATAAATAGGTTGTTTTATCTTGAAAACTGAAAAGTAAGCCCCTGCTTTTTATTGATTTTATTTAAAGCTAAAT
>JAQVGD010000082.1 GCA_028696945.1 Lutibacter sp. | reverse complement strand
TTAGCATTGATTTCAGCATTTGATATTGTGGTTGATACCACAGACAGTTTACCCATAAAATATTTGATAAATGACGCCTGTGTAATTGCGAAAAAACCTTTGGTTTACGGTTCGTTATATAAATTCGATGGCTATGCAGCCACGTTTAATGTGTTGAATGAAGACGGAAATTACAGCTGCAATTTACGTGATGCCTTTCCTAAAATTGCCACCGACGTTCCCAGTTGCGAAGAAGCTGGAACGATGAATCCCATTGTTGGGATGATTGCGCTTTTACAGGTAAATGAAGTGGTAAAATTAATTACCAAAACTGGTAAATTATTGACTAACCAATTGTTGATATACAATACTTTAGAGAATTCTCAGTTCAAAATGAAGCTAAAGAAAAACAAATCTTTAGACATAAAAGCTATTTTTGAAAATTCAGATTATTTGGGTGAAACCTGCGCCAATCAAGATCCATCACTGCTAATTTCTGCTTCGGCATTAAAAGAAAAAATTGGGGATTCAACAATAGAAATCGTGAGTGTATTCAACAATCTTGATGCGTCAATTCCATTCAATGTGCATCAAAAAATGCCTTACAATACTTTTGATGTTGAAAATTTTCAACCCGATTTTAAAAAACACTATGTCATCATTTGCAGCAAAGGAATCACAAGTTATGAGGTTACCTTAAAGTTAAAAGAAAAATATCCATTGCTTTCAGTAGTTAGTTTGTCTGAAGGTATCATAAATTACTAAATGCAAAATCCATTAGAGTTTTATACTGCTGAAACAGCGCGCTTTGAGCAAGTGCAGAAAACGTTAAAAAGGCAATTGGCGTTGTCAAGTTCCTTGAGGTTGATTGTTTTTTTAATGGCCGTTGCTGGTATTTATTTCTTTTTTGGCAATGGTAAAATAATGATTTATATTGTGGTTATTGCCGTAATTTTGTTCGTTTATTTATTGTCTAAGCATTCCAAACTGCAATATAAAAGCAATCTCAATAAAGCCTTACTTGAAATTAACAATACAGAAATTAAGGTGTTGAACAGGGATTACTTTTCCTTAAATCCTGGAAATGAATTTATAAATCCGTCACATCCTTTTAGTTATGATATTGATTTGTTTGGAAAAGGTTCTTTTTTTCAATATGTAAACAGAACAGTCTCCAATGAAGGCCGACAGGAATTTGTTGAATTATTAACCAATAATGATATTTTAAACATTCCCAAAAAGCAGGAAGGCATTAAAGAATTGAGCGAAAAACCAACATGGCGGCAACAATTTTCTGCCTTGGCCAGTTTGGTTAAGGTCGAACATCCTGCAAAGGAAATAGTCAATTGGATTCAAAATTACAAGTCGGTATTTCCCAAATTTTTGTCGTTTTTACCCACACTGTTTTCAATAATCTCATTGATTTTAATTGTGCTTATCGCAATGCAAATGATTCCAGATCAAATCTTGTTAATCTGGATTTTTGTTGGAATGGGAATTTCTGGTGCTTATTACAATAAAGTTAATGATGTTTATAAGGATGCAAGTAATGCAAAAGATACCTTTAAGCAATATCATAAATTATTGAGTGAAATTGAAACGACTTCTTTTGAGTCCCAGATTTTAAAAGAAAAGCAGCGAATAATTCAATCAGAATCTCAAAAAGCATCCGTGATATTCGCTAAATTTTCAAAAATATTGGATGCTTTTGATCAGCGTAATAACCTGATTATTGCCTTTTTTGGCAACGTTTTTTTATTGCGTGATTTGCAACAAGTTCATAATGTAGAAAAATGGATTGATAGTTATAAAACAAAAGTGGAAGACTGGATTAATATAATTGCTTTTTTTGATGCACAAAACTCATTGGCGAATTTTGCTTTTAACCATCCGAGTTATGTTTTTCCCGAAATTGAAAATAATAAAAATGTAATTTCTGCCCAAAATTTAGGACATCCTTTGTTGAAGGTTTTGCAACGCGTTGACAACGATTTTACCATTAAAAATCAACAATTTTTTATTGTTACGGGCGCAAATATGGCAGGAAAAAGCACTTTTTTAAGAACTGTTTCCTTGTCTATAGTTATGGGAAATATAGGCTTGCCGGTTTGTGCGTCAGCATTTAAATATGTGCCCATTAAATTAATTACCAGTATGCGAACTTCAGATTCTTTGACCGACAATGAATCCTATTTTTTTTCTGAATTGAAACGATTAAAATTTATTGTCGATGAAATTAAGAACGAAGATTATTTTATCATTTTGGATGAAATTTTAAAAGGAACAAACAGCACAGATAAAGCGATTGGTTCAAGAAAATTTGTTCAAAAATTGGTGAGCTCAAAATCGACCGGCATTATCGCCACGCACGATTTAAGTTTGTGTGAAATTGAAAAGGAATTGCCAGAAGTTCAAAATTATTATTTTGATGCTGAAATTATCAATGATGAATTGTTTTTCGATTACAAATTGAAAGTTGGAGTTTGTAAAAATATGAATGCTTCTTTTTTATTAAAGAAAATGGAAATTATATAGGAATTCCTATCCCCAACCCTTTCCTAAGGAAAGGGAGTTAAATTCGATATATTTATCAATTCCCCCTTCGCTTAAGGGGCTTACGGATGTGAATTCACCCAAACTTCACCGTCTTCAAAATGTTCCTTTTTCCAGATAGGAACTGTTTCTTTTAGAGTATCAATAGCAAATTCGCAGGCTTCAAAAGCCGCTTTTCGGTGAGCGGAAGAAACCGCAATAATAACGGGAATATCGCCAATTTGTAATTCACCCACTGCGTGATGGATGGCTATTTTGTGGATTTGAAACTTTGTCAAAGCCAAATCTGCAATTTTTTGCATTTCTTTTAAAGCCATCGGTTCATAGCCGCTAAAATCTAATAAAATAACCTTCTTATTTTTGGTTGAATTTCTAACAGTGCCTACAAACAAAGCGATACCACCACAAGAGGCATCCTGCACAAAATTATAAGAATCTTGCAGATTTAGTTTTTCAGATGTAATTTTTATTGAAGATAGTTTCATATAACACGGTAAAAATACTAAAATGTCAGCCCAAAAACAAGTCCGTTTTGTGAAACGCCATTGTAATTTGATTTTACATAATCCAATCGCAAGAAACGCAGTTTTCCAAATCCAAGATTATTCAAACCAATCGAATATTCAGAATACGGTTTTTTATCTTTTGTCAATAGTGCATGGCCGCCAACAACCAATTCAAACCCTAATTTATTTATAAGTGGAATTTTATTCAATAAATACCCTTTAAAATTATGTTCCGCATGAAATTCGGCATACGATTTATTAGTACTAAAACTATAATAAGGCATTAAATTAAATGCATAAGTATAATTAGACGCCATATTTACATGGGTTTGATTGCCGTTAAAATGTTTATAATCAATAAAAGCAATATCATCAGCTTCAAAAAAAGTTCCTGCCTTTACATTATACCTAAAACTCCCTTTGTTATCTATATCAAAACGTTGTTGAATTCGAGCACCAATTTCCCCAAAATTATAATGGTCTTCGCTTGAAGAAAAATTTTGATGGTAAAACAAGGTTAATGAAGGATAATCTGAAGAAGAAGTATTTATTTTCCGGTTTGGATATGAAATGTATTTTTGGCCAAATCGGATAGAAGCTACTGTTTGAAACGTATATACTGAATGTTCTTCAAAAGAAGGAATTCCGTGATTGTTTTCATTTAAAGGATCGTTTGAAGTGTATATCTTTTGTTTGTCATTCAACACTACATAATCTGTTGTATTTACTAGCGGAGAACGTTTTTCATAAGCCAATGAACTTTGCATTCTAATACCATTTGTCAACTCATCGGAAAATAGAATTTGGGCAAAACTTTTATCGTAAAATTTGGCATAGTTATCCTCAAAAAACAAAGTGCTTACAGAATTTATTAGTGGAGAAATAGGTTCATCTTCATTAAACTGGCTAATTTTTTTTCCTCCTGAAATTTGCAAATAAGGTTTTGAAATTCCGTTAAATAAATAGCTGGCACTGCCATCAACTCTAAGTTTTTCATCAGAAAGCCCATAGTTAAAATCGGTAAATGCAGAAAAGCCAGCTGCTTTTTCTTTGTCATATATATTATAGGAAATTTTCATTGTAGAATTCCAACCTTGAACGGTGTTAAACTGGATAGCTGATAAAATAGAAGAGAAATTTAAATTGCTGTTTTTGTGTGAATTTTTATAATTATAGCCAAATAAAATAGCACCTATTTTAAATTTATTGTTTTTTCGGTCAATGGAGTCTAAGTATTTTTCCGATTTCTTAAGAATTTGAATACTGTCTTTTATTTTATAATCATTGGTTTCTTCAGCGGTTAATATAATTGGTCTGTTTGCATCCCAGAAAAGCGAATCTTTTTTGTTGGAGTTTTCAACAAATGACAATATTTCATTGGTAAACTCTTTTTCTTTAAACTGTGGATTAAAATTGTAATTGCTGTAAGCAGTGCTAAATTGTCCGTCGATATTCACACCAAACATTCCAAATTTAAAGTATATCTGTTGAGAAATCATTGGCCAATATTGTTCTTTTTCAGCATAAGAATAACTGTGTTTTAGGTTTAATTTGTCGATCATAGGTTGTCCCATTTGTGTTCCTAAAACCGTTAAATTGATACCATAAATTGCCCAATCATCTTCAACAATATAAATAATGCCGGAAAAAGCATTGTCTGTTTTTCGTTTTGGAATTACTTCAATTTTATTAATTAAATGTGTTCCTTCATAAAATGTTCCAATCAATTTATACGTGTAATAATTAAACGCATAAGTTGCAATAGGAGAAATTACTTTGGTCTCTAAATCTATGGTATTTTCGTAAAAATTGAAATTAACTTCAGATGCTTGGTTAAAGCTAAAACCGCTGTTGTTTCCGCTCACTTTTGAAGCTAAAATTTGCTCTTTAAATAAATTAGGTTGTTTAAATGATATTTTTGAAACCGTTTCGGATAGATAAATTACGCCACTTCGTGTTGAATCCAATCCACCGCCTAAATCGCCAATTTTCTGTCCAAATATTTTTTCGGGAGCGTTCTTTATTCTAAAAATTCCCTTGGAATAAAAATCACTTGTGTAGGCCGTTATTTTGTTCAAATAGCGTTTCCGATTTTCAATGGTATTTCTGATGACACGATTTGCCGGATTTTCTTTTGAACCGATAACAACTTCATTTAATTGAATGTTTTCTTCTTGTAAAATAACATTCAATTCAAATGGAAAAGTTTCATTGTCTATTGCTTTTTTTACCGTTTGATAGCCCAAATATTGAAAAACAATGGTGTTTTTTCCATTTTTTGTGATGGGAAGCTCGTACAACCCTTGTTCGTTGGTGGTGGTTCCAATATTTGTATTTTCAAAATAGATACTTACATAAGGCAATGCTTCGTTTTTTGAATTTGTGACAGTGCCTTGTACCTGAGCGATAAGTTGAAATGAAAAGCAATAGATAAATAGGAGCGTAATATTTTTCTTCATAGAAATTAATTTTAAGCTCAAACTTACTTATTTGACGCTAAAACTATTTATAAAGATTTGTTAAATAAATTCTTTGATATCGTTTAAAGTACTTAAGAAGTTGATAAACTAATTCCTATTGGGTTTTTAACCGCCGCTCACTGGAGGAATAATTGCCACTACATCATTTTCTTGCAAAACCAAATCATTTTCGGCATATTCTTCATTTACGGCAATAGCAAAATCTTCTATGTTTTTTAATTTTGAATATTTCGATAACAATTCTTTTTTTAATTTACTAATAGTAGCAGCTGATTTCAATTCAATAAAAACTGAATTTTCTCCAACCAAATCGGTGGCAATGCCAAAAAATAGCAGTTGAATTTTCATGGGTTAAGTTTAATATTTTTACAAAAGTAAATCTTTTCTATTTAATAAAAATTGGATATTATTTAAAACACCTCCAAATAAATAAGCATACATTTTGATTCTATTTTCAAGAAATACCTGTAAAACTTAAAAAATTAAGTAGATTCCCTAATTACTAATGAAGTAGGAAGAACAATATTTTGAAAAGCGTAAGGAGTGTTGGTATTGAGATTTTTAATTTCTTCTATTAAAATTTCGGTGGATTTTCTTCCCATCTCAAATCCTGGTTGTACAACAGATGATAAAGTAGGCGTAACTACAGAGGACATAAACCAATCGCTAAAACCAAATACGGCGATGTCTTCAGGAATTTTAACCCCATTTTCATTGAAGCATTTTAGGATTCCAACAGCAATAAGATCGGTTATGGCAAAAATAGCATCAACATTATTTTGGTCTTTTAATAATTTTTGTGCATTTATATAGCCATCATTAAAATCGTCATTATTATCGCATAAATACACCAATGAAGAATCAAACTCAATTCCGTGATCAATAAGCGCTTTTTTATAGCCTAGAAATCTGTCAATAGAATTTTGAGGCATTAGTGATCCCCTAAAATGGGCAATTCGTTTATATCCTTTTTTAATTAAATAGGACACTGAGTTATATGCGGCCATTTGATCATCAATAGAAACTTTTGAACAGTTAACCAGTTTGTTAATTTTATCGAATATAACTATGGGTATATTTTTTTGAAGAATTTCATTTAAGTGTTTACATTGCTGGGTTTGGTTGGAGAGAGAAATAAGAATCCCGTCAACTCTTTTTTGCATCAACAGTTGAAGTTGTTTTTTTTCAAACTCAAAGTTTTCGTTAGATTGCAAGGTAATCACAAAATAACCTTGTTTTTCTGCTTCTTCAATAATGCCGTCAATAACCTTCGAAAAAAACTGATGCACAATTGTAGGGATAATAACCCCAATGGTTTTAGTTTGCCGTGTCCTTAAATTTACAGCTACAGAATTAGGGACATAATTCAATTTTTCCGCCAATTTTATAACAGCCTCTCTAGTAGCATTGCTCACATCACTGCGACCTTGCAATGCTTTGGAAGCAGTGGTAACCGAGATATTTAATTCTAATGCAATGTCTTTTAATGTAATAGGTTTCATTATGTTATGAATAATCGGACTAAATTAGACTAATTTATTTACTTTTTTAAAGAGAGTTATTTATTTTTTGACTAACTCAGGTAAAAGATAAGGAGTTTCGCAATCGATTGCGAGGATTTCGCAATCGATTTCGTTAAAATAAAGTTAATATTTTTTAGGAATTGTGCATAGTTTTAAAAAATCAAAACCAAATTATACAATTTAAATCAATAAGAGATGAAAAAATTTTTATGTTTATCAGCCTTTGTTTTAGTTGCAATTACAAATGCAATAGGACAGCAGACAGTCGATGTGTCGGGTTTAATTACCGATGCAAAAAATCAACCCTTGCCTGGAGTAAGTATTGTTATTGAAGGAACCATGAAAGGAGCTTCTTCCGATTTTAACGGAAAATATGAGATTACTAATGTTTCAGAAGGGACATACACGTTAACCGCATCTTTTGTGGGTTATAAAACAATAAGCAATCAAATTACCGTCGGTAATGTTAATGTGACCCAGAATTTTATTTTACAAGAGGATTTATTGTCTTTGGATGAAGTAATTGTTACTGGATCATCAAATCCGAAAACAAAACTCGAATCAAGTATTGCGGTAACTACCATGAGCGCGAAGCAAATTGAAGCAAAATCACCTCAAAGTACAGCAGATCTTTTACAATCAATTCCTGGTTTTTTAGTGGAAACTTCAGGAGGGGAAGTTGGAAACAACTTATTTGCCAGAGGAATTCCTTCAGCGGGTGCTTATGAATATGTTCAGATTCAAGAAGATGGCTTGCCAGTTTTTGAAGATGGTGCCTTGCAGTTTGCAAATATCGACAACTTTTATAGGGTTGATTTAACTGTAAATAGAATGGAAGCTGTGAAAGGTGGATCAGCCTCAATTTTTGCAAGTGGTGCTCCTGGTGGAATTATAAACTTTTCTTCAAAAACAGGTCAAAATGAAACAAAGGGAATTACCAAATTAACGGTTGGAGATTATGGACTGTTTAGAACTGATTTTAATATTGGAGGCGCAGTTGTTGAAGACAAATTTTTCTTTAATGTAGGTGGTTTTTATAGAGTTGATGAAGGTATTAGAAGTCCGGGTTTTGATGCCAATAAAGGCGGACAAGTGAAAATGAATTTCACCTATAAATTTGATAAAGGTTATGCGCGAATTTATTTTAAACATTTGAATGACAGAAATATATTTTACCAATCAACTCCTTTTGTAATGGATGGAGATAAGGTTAAAGAATATCCAGGATTTGATGCAAATTATGGAACATTTACTTCCCGAAATTTTAGTAAATTGAAAGTTCCTCAATCTGGTGGCAGTTATTTTGAAGCAGATTTAGAAGATGGGGTACATCCTGTTTCCAATACTATTGGAGGAGAATTTAAATTTGATTTGACCGATAATATCACCGTTAACAATGCTTTTAAAAATAGCGACATAGATATGGATTACAATGCTATTTTTGCGTCACAATGGATGGGTGATGTTTCCACCCAAGGCCAAATAGCTGATGGATATGGTATTCCATCTGGCGATGCTGCTTTTACATACAATGATTCAGGGAATGCACTAAGTTCAGGCACAGAATTGAAAAGGGCCGATTATTGGTTTATAAATAAAGAAATGAGAAATTTCGCCAATAATTTATCATTCAATTTTAAGCTGGAAAATGTAAATTTAACGGTGGGACATTACTACTCTAATTGGAAATCGGATCAATACTGGAACTGGAGTAGTCTTTTACTAAGTGTTTCAGACAATCCTAGATTGGTTAATTTAAGTGATTCCAATACGGGAATGGAATACTCATATAACGGTATTACTGATATATCTTGGTTGCAAAGAGAATCACAAATTAAAAATACTGTCAATGCATTTTTTGCAGACGCAGAATTTGATTTGTCTGAAAAATTTACTGCGAATATCGGTTTGCGCTATGATGATCAAAAGTTTTCTGGTGTTGGAGACCATGGAACTTGGGGAAATGACATAGGAATTCTCGATAATAATACAGCAGATAATGGTGTGAATATTTTAAAGGGTGATTATGTATATTGGACTTATGACTTAAGTGAATTATCTTATACTGGTGCTTTAAATTATAAAATGAGCAATCAAATGGCGTCTTATGTGCGTTATAGCCATGGATTTAGAGCGCCAATAGAAGAATCGTTTTATGGTCCTGCTGTTGAAAGCGGTGCTGGATCTGAAGGTTTAGTTGGACTAGAACCAACCAAAGTTGACCAAACAGAACTTGGATTTAAATATTCCACACCTAATTTTGCGTTGTTTGCAAATGCGTTTTTTATGAAACTTGATAATATTGCTTATCAAGATATTCAAACAGGAGGAGTTTCTGAAAAGAAATTTGCAAATGTTGAAAATCTTGGATTGGAATTGGAGGCTATTTTAAAATTGGGAGATTTGAACATAAACTTTAACGGAACATTACAAAATCCAGAATATACAGGTTACGAAGGCAGTGAATCATCATTAAACGGAAATACCGCTAGAAGAATTGCTAATTTTTATTTTATCATTCGTCCAGATTATAATATTACAGAAAATCTTAATGTATATGTAAATTCATCATATTTCGGAAAAAAATATCAAGATATAGAAAACACATTTGAACTTCCAGCATTTAATGTGGTTAATATAGGAGGATCTTATACTTTAAACAATATTCGTTTTGCATTGGATGTTTCTAATCTATTCAATACCATTGGCTTAACTGAAGCCGATGGAAGAGCTGATGGAGCCGCACCAGTTGATGGAGAAACTTTTATGGGT
The DNA here is from genome assembly GCA_028696945.1 of Lutibacter sp. Taxonomy (GTDB): domain Bacteria; phylum Bacteroidota; class Bacteroidia; order Flavobacteriales; family Flavobacteriaceae; genus Lutibacter. The sequence continues at coordinate 3,434 of JAQVGD010000082.1, read as the reverse complement.
AGGTCAATACTTGGAAGAGCAGCGAAATTATCAGTAGCCATTAATTTCTAAGTACTTACTGCACTTATCAAAAATTTTATTTCAGAGTTCACTTTGAGATGATTTAGGTAAGTGCAGTAATTTTTAATTTATAGATTGCCAAAAAATTCTACAACTGTTAAATTTGAAAAAATGAAGAATGCAGGAATAAAAATATCATTATTTGTAAATTACTTTGTTTTTGCAATTTTATTGAACAGTGTGGGAATCGTTATTCTAAAATCTCTAGAAAATTATGGTGTAAACGAAGTTCAGGCAAGTGCTTTAGAATGGTTTAAAGACATGCCTATAGCAATAGTTTCATTTGTTGTTGCATCATTTCTTCCGAGAATTGGCTATAAAAAAGCAATGCTTACAGGCTTATTATTATCTATGTTCGCTTGTATTTTTATGTACTTTGGAAATTCTTTTTGGACTGCAAAAATATTATTTGCCTCTGTGGGGGTTTCTTTTGCGCTGATAAAAGTTTCCGTATATTCTGTTATTGGCCTAGTTACAAACACAACGAAAGAGCACAATAGTTTAATGAGCTCTATTGAAGGTTTTTTTATGATAGGAATTGCGCTGGCTTACTTTTTGTTTCCAGCCTTTAACTCACCAACAAATCCAGATGCCTGGTTGCGTGTATATTGGCTGTTGGCAGGTTTGGCTTTTCTTTCATTTTTACTTTTATATTTTACCGATTTTAATGAAGGGCATGAAGTGCCGGGCGTAAATCTTTTGGATGATGTAAAACAAATGGCTTTGCTTTGCACAAAACTGTTAATCATCGTTTTTGTTTGCAGCGCATTTTTATTTGTGATGGTTGAACAGGGAATTATGACTTGGTTGCCAACTTTTTATAGCCGTGTTTTGGAACTTCCCCAAAATGTCAGTATCATGATGGCAAGCATTTTCGCCTTGTCATTAGCCATTGGAAGAATCGGTGCTGGAATTGTTTCAAAATATATTTCATGGTTTTACATACTCACATTTTGCATTGTGGCAGCTATGATTATGGTGGTTTTTGTTTTGCCAAAAACAGTAGGTGTTGAAGTAGGCGAAATTAATTCAATTGCAGACATTCCTCTAATCGGATATGCTTTTCCTGTTGTTGGTGTTTTTATTGCCCCTATTTATCCCTTGTTAAACTCATCTGTATTAAGTGCTTTGCCCAAAAAATTACACAGCCCAATGACTGGATTAATAGTATTGTTTTCAGCTTTGGGAGGAACAACAGGTTCCACAATTACAGGCTGGTTATTTAAAGAGGCTGGAGCAGAAAAAGCCTTTTTTTACACACTTATTCCAATGGTGTTGTTATTGATTGCGATAATGGCACTAAACCGACTAACAAATAAAAAAAATGAAGTTACAAATTAACCCTATAGCAACTTTAAAAGCATTATTGTCACAAGAAGATGTTGACGGTGATAAAAAAATTACCATAGAAGATGAGGGTCCAAAAAAGTTTGAACTTATTCAAACAAACGGAGCTATTTTTACCATTGAAGGCACTTATTTTTTATCAAATTTATTGCAAGAACTGGCACTTTCCATTAAACAGGGAAATAAAACAATGGCTAGCATTTCTGCAGCTGATATTTTTGAAAAGCCAACACAGCGAATTTCTCAATCCATAAGAAACATATATTGGGATGATTTAACCAGAACAATGGATAAAAAAGGATTGCAAAAGGTTATTCATGATGAAAAAGTTACGCAAGATTATTTCTATATCTATGTGCCCTACAATGACAAAAAAGCTTATGAATATTATAACAGCTTAATTAAAGAGCTTCCCAAAATTAAGGTCGAAATTCTTCCAAAGGAAATAAGTCCAGAATTTGTTTTATCAATAAGTGATAAATCCGGACTATTGGCATTGGCATTGTATGAAAAAGAAGGAATTACGCAAGGACAGCCATTTGTGGTTCCCGGCGGGCGTTTTAATGAAATGTATGGTTGGGACAGTTATTTTGAATCTGTTGCTTTGCTAATTGATGAAAAATCCAATTTGGTAAAAGGAATAATCGAAAATTTTGAATACCAGATTAAACATTATGGTAAAATTTTAAACGCGAACAGAAGTTATTATTTAACAAGAACACAACCGCCATTCTTTTCCTCTCTTCTGAAAGAATATGTTGAAGCCATGGATTTTACAGATTTAACTTGGCTTTCAGAGAAATTAAATACAGCCATCCACGAATATGAAAATGTGTGGATGGCTCAAGGGAAAAGACTTACTTCTAATGGATTGAACAGGTATTTTGCTGAAGGAATTGGCTATGTTTTTGAAACTGAAGAAGGCCATTTTAAAGAAATTATGGAGTATTATGCCAATAAACACCAAATTCCGATGAAGGAATTTGAGCATAAATACAAAAATCGAGAACTTCATATTCCAGAATTAGATGCCTATTTTACCCACGACAGAAGTTTGCGCGAAAGCGGTCACGATACCACAAATAGATTCGTAAATAAATGTGCAGACCTAAACACGGTAGATTTAAATGCCTTATTATACAAATATGAAACAGATTTTGCCGAATTGATTCAAATCTATTTCAAGGGAAATTTTTCAGATGAAAATAGCAAGGAATATACTGGTGACTATTGGCTAAAAAAGGCTCAAGATCGTAGAAACAGAATTGATGCTTTACTTTGGAATGAAGCGGAAGGCTTGTATTTCGATTTTGATTTTCAGCTAAACCAGCCTTCAAACTTTTTGGCGGCTACAGTTTTTTATCCCTTATGGGCAAAACTTTGCAGTACACAGCAGGCAAAATTATTGGTAAAAAACGCCTTGCCTTTGTTAAAATGCAAAGGCGGAGTTGCCAGTTCTACCAAAAAATCACGCGGTGAAGTCACAAAGGAAAATCCGCAACGGCAATGGGATTATCCGTTTGGCTGGGCTCCCCATCAAATGCTGATTTGGAAAGGATTGTTGCAGTATAATTTTATTGATGAAACGCAAGAGTTGGTGTATCGCTGGCTTTGGTTAATCACAAAAAATGCCGTTGATTATAATGGCACCATTGCCGAAAAATACGATGTTGTGAATTGTACCCATATTATTGATACAGAATACGGGAATGTTGGGACAAATTTTGAATATATTCCTAATGGCGGATTTGGCTGGATGAATGCCTCCTATCAATATGGGCTTTCTATTCTTGAAAAAAAATGGATTGAAAAATTAAATGAATTGACAGATCCCGATATTTTATTTGGAAGTATCGAAAAGAAAAAAGAAGATTAATTTTTAAGTCAACTCCGAAAAGTAGTTAACCCACTTTGCAGCTAACCGGGCGATAAGTTCTGTAAAATAGGGATTTTATTTTTTTTAAATTCCGAACTGTGTACTACAGATTTTCGTTTTACGAAGGGATAGAATTTGTAGTTCAAGGCTT
>JAQVGD010000271.1 GCA_028696945.1 Lutibacter sp. | reverse complement strand
CGTACCACAAAATCCAAATCGCGGATCGATGATTTTTTCATTATCAAAGAGGAAGCGCACAAACGAAGAGACAACCACAAAGTGCAGCTTGAAATTGATATGGAGCGTTTGGGTTCAAAAATTGCTGAATTTCACCACGTTTCAAAATCTTTTGGCGATTTGAAAATCTTGGACAAATTCGATTATGTGTTCAAAAGAAACGAACGCATAGGAATTATCGGCAAAAACGGCACCGGAAAATCGAGTTTCATAAAAATGCTCACCGGACAAATACCCGTTGATTCGGGCAAGGTTGTGATTGGCGAAACCATAAAATTCGGCCATTACTCACAAGACGGAATCGTGATAAAACCGGGTCAAAAAGTGATAGAAGTGATCAAGGAATTTGGGGAATATATTCCGCTGACCAAAGGAAGGAAAATTTCGGCCGCGCAGCTGCTGGAAAGGTTTATGTTCAGCAGATCGAGGCAATACGATTTTGTGGAGAAATTAAGCGGCGGCGAACGAAAACGCTTGTATTTGTGCACAGTTTTAATCCAAAATCCGAACTTTTTAATCTTGGATGAGCCCACAAACGATTTGGACATTGTGACCTTGAACGTGCTGGAAGAGTTTTTGCTCGATTTTCCCGGCTGCTTGATTGTGGTTTCCCACGACCGATATTTTATGGATAAAATTGTGGACCATCTTTTTGTTTTTAAAGGCGATGGCGTTATTGAAGATTTCCCCGGAAATTATACCGATTACAAAGTTTATGAAGATTCAAAACCTGCAGAAGAAAATAAGGCGGTAAAAAACACAGATTCCAGAATAAAATCAGACAACAAATCGAAATTGTCGTTTAAAGAAAAAAAAGAATTTGACAATATTGAAGGTGACATTGAAGCTTTGGCCGCGCAAAAAAGCGCCATTGAAGCTAAGTTTTTGAATACTGCACTTTCTGTGGAAGAAATCAATGAGCTGTCCGCAAAACTTCAGGAAATTAATCAAAAAATCGATCAAAAAGAAGGCCGTTGGTTTGAACTTTCTTCGATGTTGGAATAGCCCAGGCCTCCTAGCCCCCTAGCCCCCTAACCCCCAAAGGGGGAATTGTTGATTAAAGAATAGTAATTCTGCATATTTATTTTGCATTGGGCAATAAGCAATCTGCAGACTAGAAGAAATAGAAGAGAAAATAGATAAGTGAAAGTTCTAAGAAACCAAAATATTATTTAATACCGTTTCAAACTCCCTTTCCTTAGGAAAGGGCTGGGGATAGGATTTAACCTACTTACACATGAACAATGTTCAGTTCCTCAATAAGTGGTTCATTATTAAATCGCAATAACAATTGCGCAACGGCGATGGTGTCTTTTTCACAATAGGTTGCAATGCGCGCCACGTCTTTTTCATTGTAATACACGCCGCAAACTTCGCTGCCGCTAATGTCGTCTTTGGGCGAAGGAATGTTTAAAATTAACGTCAGTAATTTTAAAGAAGTGAAATGTTTGTAATCGCCGAATTTCCACATTTCCAAAGTGTCTAAATGCGCTATTTCCCAAGGTTTTTTTCCAAATAAATTCAATTTTTCTGGCAAGGCTATTTGGTTGATAATCATTCTGCGGGCGATATAGGGAAAATCGAATTCTTTTCCGTTGTGGGCGCATAAAACATGTTCTGGTTTGTTAAAATGGCTTTCCAGCAGCTTTTTAAAATCCTTCAAAATAACCGTTTCATCATCGCCATAAAAAGAAGTGACGCGAAATGTTCGGTTTTTGGATTTAAAATTGACGAAATAACCGACCGAAATACACACAATTTTACCAAATTCCGCCCAAATTCCCGCACGTTCATAAAAATCCTCAGAAGTCACATCTTCCTTCCGTTGGTAAGCTGTTTTCTGAGAAAAAAGTTCTTGCTTCTCTTCAGACAATTCTAAAAAATTTTCAACTTCTGGAACAGTTTCAATATCTAAAAACAGGATATTTTCAAAATTCAACATTGTGCTCATTGCTTTTTTAAAGATAAATGTACTAATTAAATCGTATCAATAAGTGCTTTATGTACTTAAAATTAAAAGTGCCTAAAGTACTTAGAGTGCGATAAAGTGCCTAAAGTTAAAAAACTTGAAGTGAAGTAATAAACAAAACAATTCAAGACACTAAAAAATTTAGGCACTAAAAAAAATAAAACAACTCTAGACACTTTAGACACTCCTTTTTTAATTAAGCAATTGTAAGGTTTATGTTATCTTAATGTTATCATTTTAAATACCGCTCATCTTTTGCATTGTAAAAAAAAATTATGCCTACTTTTGAATGCTTTTACGATTTAAATAGCACCAAGTATGAAAAATTCAGAGATTAAAATACTGTTGGTTGATGATGAACCGGATATTTTGGAAATTGTTGGCTATAACCTAAAAAATGAAGGCTATAAAATTTACACCGCAAAAAATGGTGTTGAAGCCATTGAAAATGCAAAAAAACACGTGCCTCATTTAATTATTTTAGATATTATGATGCCTGAAATGGACGGCATTGAAGCTTGTGAAAAAATTAGAACTACAAAAGGTTTGGAAAATGTGTTGATTACTTTTTTTACTGCGCGAAACGAAGATTATTCACAAATGGCTGGTTTTGATGTTGGTGCAGATGACTATATTACCAAACCCATAAAGCCAAAAGTACTGATAAGCAAAATTAAAGCGCTTTTGCGCAGGGTTGATGATGTGAATACTTCCGATTCAGAAAAAATTAACATTGGCGATTTTATTATTGACCGAGAAGAATATGTGATTGTTAAAAATGGTGAAAAGATGTCGCTGCCAAGAAAAGAATTTGAACTCTTTGCGCTTTTGGCATCAAAACCAGGAAAAGTATTTAAACGAGATGATATTTTAAACCAGGTTTGGGGAAATGAAGTGGTTGTGGGAGGAAGAACCATTGATGTTCACATCAGAAAATTGCGAGAAAAATTGGGCGATGATTATTTTAAAACCATCAAAGGTGTTGGGTATAAATTTGTGAAAAATGAAGATTAAAAAAACATATTCATTTGCCTTCTGGTCATCGGTTTATATCACTATTTT
>JAQVGD010000270.1 GCA_028696945.1 Lutibacter sp. | reverse complement strand
ATTAAATAATTAATCATATATCATATAATTGTCATTAGAACAATATAATAACATGAAAAAAATAGCATTTTTAACAGCATTTTTACTAATTACTATCACCTCATTTGGTCAGGAATCGGCTAAAGCAAAAGCTTTATTGGACGAAGTTGCCCAAAAAATTGGAGGTTATAAAAATATTTACATTGAATTTAATCATAGTTTAGACAATAAGGAAGCCAATGTTCACCAAGAAACCAGAGGTGCCGTTAATTTAAAAGGTAATTTGTACAATCTTAATTATATGGGAACAGAACAAATTTTTGACGGAAAAAAAGTGTATTTGATTATTCACGAAGATGAAGAAGTCATTATTCAAAATCCATCGAAGAAAAAGGAAGAAACCCTTACGCCTTCTAAAATGTTTTCCTTTTACAAAACTGGATATACCTTTAAAATGGATGCTTTAAAAACAGTTAAAGGTGTTAAAATACAATATGTGAAATTAACGCCAATCGACAGCAATTCTGAAATAAAAAGCATTTTGGTTGGGATTGACGCAAACACAAAACATATCTACAACATTAGTGAAACGGGAGAAAACGGGACAACAACAACATTAAATATAAGAACTTTCAAAACAAATCAACCTATATCAGAAAACCTTTTTATCTTTGACAGAGCAAAATACAGAGATCAAAAGAAATATACCATCTCTGAACCAAAATAATAGCGTTGAAAATATTTGACAAATACATTTTAAAAAGTTTTTTACAACCTTTTTTAGCCACATTTTTTGTGGTGCTGTTTGTCCTTGTTATGCAGGCCTTATGGCTGGCATTTGATGAAATTGCGGGAAAAGGCATCGATATATTTTTTATTCTGAAATTTTTGGGATATTTAGCGCTTATCCTTACTCCCACCGCATTGCCAATCGGTATTTTATTGTCTTCAATCATGGCTTTGGGCACTTTGGCCGAAAATTATGAATTTGCCGCAATCAAATCTGCAGGCATTTCTTTAAAAAGAGTTATTCGGCCGTTGGTAATTTTAGTCATTTTATTAAGTGGCCTTAACTTTGTATTCTTAAACAATATTTATCCTTGGGCAACCTTAAAGCAAAAGAATTTGTATCTGAATATGAAAAAGAAAAAACCAGCTTTAGCACTGGTTCCTGGAGCGTTTAATACTGAAATTCCTGGGTTCAGCATAAAATTTGACGAAAAATACGGTGAAGAAGAAAACCTGTTAAAAAATGTTCAAATAGCCGATTTAAGTGCCGGTAAAGGGAAAATAAAAGTGATCACGGCCGAAAAAGGGACTATTTCTACCGAAGAAGGAAGTAAATATTTGACCCTTACCCTCGAAAATGGGAATTACTATGAAGAGCATGTTATTAATGGGATGATGCCAAGTGAAAGGGCTAAAATGCCGGCGTCCAAAGCCACATTTAAAACCTATACAATAAACATTGACATCTCATCTTTTAGTGATGACAATTCCATGGACGACGAAGTGGTTAAAGAACATCATGGAATGTTAAGTATTGTTCAGTTGGATTCAATTTCTAAAAAGAATAAAATTGAATACGACAACTATACCCAAACCCGGGCAAATATTTTTTATGATGCCGTTAATGCCAAAAAATTACACAAATACCCTGATTCAATAGCCAACAGAAAATTAAAACCTGAAATACTCGAAAATTTCAATTTGAGAAACAAAAGTACGGTGCTAAATGAATCCATTCAACTGCTAAACAGAACTATTGACAGAAATAAATATCAGATTAAATCGTTTAAGGACCAAAGAAAGATCCTGAACCTTTACGATTTTGAATTTAGTTACAGAATCTCATTTTCTTTGGCTTGTTTGGTTTTGTTTTTTATAGGTGCACCTTTAGGTTCCATCATAAGAAAAGGCGGATTTGGATTGCCTATGATTATGGCAATCACCATTTTTGTAATCTACTTTTTCATATCACAACTGGGCAGAAACTTATCCGAAGAAAGTGCCATTTCAGCACTCTTGGGAAGTTGGCTTTCAACATTAATACTATTGCCTTTTGGTATTTTACTTACCAGAAGGGCAACAAAAGGAATGGGTATCTTTAATATTGATGCAATTTTTAACAAAGCTCAAAAAATATTCAACAAACTCACAATTCAAAGAAAAAATATCAATTAAATAATGATGAAAACTTCAACAAGCACCATTAAACTTAATACCATACAAGAAGCTATAGAAGATATCAAAAACGGTAAAATTATTATTGTTGTTGATGATCAGGACAGAGAAAATGAAGGTGATTTTATTGCCGCTGCAGAATGTGTCACGCCAGAAATGGTTAATTTTATGGCCCAGTACGGAAGAGGTTTAATTTGTGCACCCTTAACCGAAAGACGGGCAGAAGAGCTCGGATTGCCGCTTATGGTAAACAAAAATACTGTGTTACACAATACCCAATTTACGGTTTCCATTGATTTAATCGGAAGCGGATGTTCAACCGGAATTTCTGTGCACGACAGGGCAAAAACAATAAAAGCATTGACCTCAAAAGATTCAAAGCCTGAAGATTTTGGAAGGCCGGGACATATTTTCCCATTAAGAGCTAAAGAAGGTGGCGTTTTGCGCAGAACAGGCCATACAGAAGCTTCTATAGATTTAGCGCGCTTGGCAGGGTTTCAGCCAACAGGAATCTTGGTGGAGATTTTAAATGAAGATGGAACAATGGCACGATTGCCGCAATTAATGGAAGTTGCCAAAAAATTCAAATTAAAAATAATTTCTATTGAAGATTTGGTGGCTTACCGCATGAAATATGATTCATTAATCTATAAAATTGAAAATTTCACGCTACAAACACGTTTCGGTGAATTTCAATTGAAAGCCTATAAACAAACCACAAACAATCAAGTTCATATTGCTTTGGCCAAAGGAACTTGGGAAGCTGATGAACCTATATTGGTGCGCGTAAATTCATCCTTAATCAATAATGACATTCTTCGATTGTTAACTGCAAAACCAGTCGATAAATTTTCTAAAATCTTTAAAATGATCAATGATGAAGGAAAAGGCGCTGCGGTATTTATCAGTC
>JAQVGD010000269.1 GCA_028696945.1 Lutibacter sp. | reverse complement strand
CAACCAAGAAACAGTATGACCCATTCGTCTTTGTTCTTTCATAACTCAAAGATACAAAAGTGGGTAGCAACTGAAAGTCTTGCACTAAAAGTGCATAGTTTTAACTAACGAATGAGACCAATAAAAAATTGCATTTCTAATAACTAATTAAAGCTCCCTTTCTCCCGATAGCTATCGGGATGGAAAGGATTGGAATAGGAAAAAAATAAAAGATAGGGTTTGAAAAAGATTTAAAAAAAGAAAAAAAGTTTTACTTTCGCTTCAATGGAATTTTCAGAAATTTTAGGACAAACGCATTTGAAAAATCACTTGGTGAAATCTACCGATAACGGCCGGATTTCTCATGCGCAACTATTTATTGGTAAAGAAGGCACGGGAACTTTGCCAATAGCCATTGCCTATGCGCAATATATTTTATGCAAAGGAAGCAGTGATGTGGAATCTTGTAAAATGAGATGTTCAAAATTAATGCATCCCGACTTGCATTTTGCGTTTCCAGTGGCCACCAATGAAGTGATAAAAAGCAAGCCTGTCAGCAATTTATTTTTGGAAGAATGGCGCAATTTTGTGGCTTTAAGTCCGTATGGCAATTTATTTGAATGGCTGCAATCTATCGGCGTTGAAAACAAACAAGGACAAATTGGTGTTGATGAGGCCGAAGAAATTGTAAAATCCTTAAAACTGAAATCTTATGAGGGCGGTTTTAAAATTATGATTATTTGGATGGCAGAAAAAATGCACACTTCCGCAGCAAATAAATTATTGAAATTACTTGAAGAACCTCCCGAAAAAACGGTATTTATTTTAATTGCCGAAAATGAAGATCAAATTATTTCAACCATAAAATCGCGCTGCCAAGTATTGCATTTCCCTTTATTGTCGGAAAATGATATTGTAAAAGGTTTGGTTGAAATTGAAGGAACCGATCCTCCAATTGCAAAACAAATTGCCATTCAGGCCGATGGTGATTTTAACAAAGCACTGCATTTATTGCACAACGACACTTCCGACGAACAGTTTGAACAATGGTTTATTACTTGGGTAAGAGCCGCTTTTAAGGCAAAAGGAAATGCCACAGTAATTCAATTATTGATTGAATGGAGCGACACCATTTCAAAAACAGGAAGGGAAACCCAAAAACGATTTTTAAATTATTGCCTGCAATTTTTCAGACAGGCGTTATTGTTGAATTACAATGCGGAATCGCTGGTGTTTTTACAACCGAAAATGCCCAATTTCAATCTGGAGAATTTTGCACCTTTTGTGCATAGCGGCAATATTATTGAAATTGATAAAGAATTAAATGAAGCCATTTATCATATAGAAAGAAATGGAAATGCCAAAATAATTTTATTAGATTTGTCCATTAAATTAACCCGACTTTTACATATAAAAGAAGAATAACAAACACTGTTTATTATGTCTATTTTCAACAATCACTCTGCCGAAATTTTGGTTTTACTGTTTTTAATTATTACTTTTTTGCAATCAGGTATCGATAAAATCACCGATTGGAAAGGAAATGTGGATTTTATTACCGGTCATTTTAAAAATTCCCCGCTTCAAAAAATGGTTCCACTTTTGGTGCTTACTATTTTAATTTTTGAAATTGCAACAGGTATTTTAATGCTTATTGGCGTTTATTATCTTCTTGTTGAAGGTAACGGAACTGTAGCAAAAGTTGGATTGGAATTTGCGGCCATTACTTTAATTATGTTGTTGACCGGTCAGCGATTGGCTAAAGATTATGCAGGTGCAATGACCATTGCCGTTTATTTTATTTTAACTATTTTAGGACTTTATTTGTTAAATTAAATCTGTAAAAAATGAAAATCCTGGGAATTGGTTCTCGAATTAAACACGACGAATTTGGATTGGGCGTAGTTACCAATGTAAGCACCAAAGATTATTGGGTGACGTTTATTGAAAACGGACTGGAAACCATCGCCATTGACAGCAAGTTTGATGTTATTGAATGTGTTGAAAATGAAGTTGATACCGTTAGTTTTTATGATGTTGAAACCACTTTAAAAAATTTGCTGAAACAATGGTCAGACATTTCAGAAGTTGTACATCTTGGCGACCGATGGAAAGGTGGAAAATTAATTATGGAACCCAAAGACCCAAAACTGGCCAGTAAAGAAATTCCAATCGATACCTTTTTTCACAAAATAGTCATGGTAAGAGACCGATTGCGAGTGATGGAACAAAAAATAAATTCGAGTAAATTAGACGATTTGGATAAGGTTGATTTGCAACAATACATCACAAGAATTTACGGAAGTTTAACCACTTTCAATATTTTGTTTAAATTAAAAGAACAGCAATTTGAAGGATCAAAATCGGAATAATTTTACGATACAATATGTATTTATTTTCTCTTTGAAATTATAAAGTATTGTTCACTATTTTTTTGATAACTCTAAATAAGAGTCGTTTTATTGTTTGCTTTTTTTAGTATTTTTGTTAAAACCTGAAAAATCCTGCTTTGAATCACAAAAAACTCATACAAAAAATTAATTTTCAGCCAAAAGAAAACGCTTCGGGTATCTTTATTAAAAGATATGCCGATAGTTATGTGATTGAGGTAGATTTTGAAAAGCAAACTTTTTATTTTGGAGGCAAAATTAAAATTGGCGAAAAAGATACCCAAAACATTACAAAACCTGAAGATTGGGTTGTTTTAGAATGTGTAGATAGATTGCTCGAATTTGGTTACAAACCTGAAAACATTTCCTTAGAAAAAGTATATCCTGCAGGACATGGATTTTCAGGAAGATTGGATATTTGTGTAACTCGCTTAGACGGTTCAGAATATTTATTGATTGAATGTAAGACCTACGGAAAAGAGTTCGAGAAGGAATTTACCCGAATGAAAAAAGATGGGGGACAATTATTTACGTATTTCAAGTTTAGCAATAAAGCAGAGATAATAATGCTTTATGCTTCTGAATTAACTAAACCACTATGGACTGCAAGTCCATAGGTTTCTATGAAGAATGAAATTCTTATTCCAAAATAATATTATCATCACTATCTTTATTAGATGGATTTCTATGATGCTCAAGATAATCTTGAAC
>JAQVGD010000268.1 GCA_028696945.1 Lutibacter sp. | reverse complement strand
AACCCCTTTAATACAATTCTTTATTGGTAAAGTCATGGCTGAAACTAAAGGCAAGGCCAACCCAGAAAAGGTGAAGAAAATACTAGAAGAAAAATTAAAATAACCTCAATATCTTCTCTCCTTATACGCAAAAATCCGCTTAAATGGCGGATTTTTGAATTAATAGCGTTTAATGATAATTAAAGCCATTAAAAATTAATTTAATTTAGTAAAATGTAGCTTTAACCCTTTCAGCTGTAAATGATCCAAAGGGCTTAAATCTACAAAAAATTATTTGTGAATTTCAAACTTATGCTCAATAAAAACTCCTTCTTTATAAATGAATTTTCCAGAGAAAAAAGCTTCTTTGTCTAACCATTTCATAAAAATCTTGTCTGCCTCCCATAAATTTAAATCAAACAACTTGTCATCATCAATCCATTCAAGATTACCTTCATTTGATTCTATTAATTCGCCATCAAATTCACTAATTACAAAAAGAAAAACATACCAAGCTTCTCCTTTACTAAATTGAGGAAATGAAAGAACTCCTTTCATTAAAGGATTTTTCGCATTTAACCCACATTCTTCCTTAACTTCACGAATTATACATTCTTCAGGAGTTTCTCCTTCCTCAATTTTACCACCAAGACCATTCCATTTTCCTTCGTGCATGTCGTTTTCTTTTTTGACACGATGAAGCATGAGGGTTTTTCCATTTTTTCTAATATAACATAGTGTTGCAAGTTTCATGTTAAAACGTAATTAAAAAAATCAAAAAAATTATAAAAAAAGAATAGAAATAAAACACATATCAGGTTCAAACCTAAAGCGTTATCTTATGCAAATGACTCTTTTTTTATTAGCAAAAATGTACCTTCTATTTGAAAGCAATGATTTGATAACCGTATTTTTCAACATCTTCTTTTGGCCAAAATGTAAAGTTTTTAGTTTTGCCAACATAAGTAACTTCTTTTTCAATCTCCCTTCCAGTATATTCTTTAGTTTTTGGATTCCATTCCTGCAAAACCAAAATATCTCCTTCGTTACATTCCCAATCTGCAAGACGAAGCTCATATGTTTTTTTACCATCAATAATTTTTTGAAAATATTCTGACCAAACTTTTTTTGTGTGTCTCATAAAATATGATTATCTATTAAATGCTAGGCACAATTACAAATGTCCTATAACGTTTGCGAATATGAAAAGTTGCGACCAGCGGGAATAATATGGATGGAGCGACCGACAGAAAATAAACCGAACCATTGTGATGTGATATTCGGCTTTTAGGCTTTTTTAGATACAGCAACGACAATAAATCCAATTCCAGATAAAATAGAAGCAATATCATAGGACAAAACTCCTCCATTATCAAAAATGTTTATTAATCCATTAAACACTAATAAACCGGCAATAATAAGTAATGAGATTTTTATTGTTTTGTTCATAGTATTATTTTAAATTATTATTTTAAAAGTTAAAAGCCGAATTTCATATAACGTCAGGGATATACGAAGTTTTGCGGAGTGAAACGGAGCAAAATTTGGAGAAATGGCGAGCCGAGCCATTTCTCGTATATCCCTTGTTATACGCCCCGACGACTGAAAGGAGGAGAGCGCAGCGTGGCACGAAGCGTAGCGGAGTGAGTTCAAAAAATATTTTTCGTTCTCATCAATCATGATAGGCTTTCCTAAATTCTTATAAATTTGATTTTCTATACAATCAAAGTAAATTTTCTAACGAGTTATCTTTAGGGCTTACAGAAAATATGTTTTTAGGTTGTATTACAATAAGCCCCTTCAAAACCCGATCCGGGTGGAGTTCTTTTACAATATCACAAGCATTTCTATATTTTATTCCGGATTTTAAATATTGTGCCACTCCTTTAATTTGATAACCTTCCATATCAGTCCAACAAACGATAGCAATCTGAGGATTAAAGACAATATTCTCTCTGGTTCGATTCATAAAATAATCGAATAACCAAATATCTCCATTCATGCATCTAATAGCCGATATCGGTACGACATTGATGCCATCCTGACCTATTGTCGCCAATGATTTTGATTTTGCCTGTAAAACAAATTTCTCAATATATTCTTTCATTTTTTTATGCCTTTAATAAATCACTTTCCAACATTATCGATTTAGGAAACAATACATTGTTCTCCAGATGTATATGTCTATGTAAATCATTCTCAAACTCATCAAGTAAAGAAAAAGTAACGCGATATGTATTACAAGCACCGTCCGGAGGAGTAAGATCATTTGTTAGTTCTCTAATTTCCTTGAAAGCATTACCTGCTGATTCATGTTCCATTTCCATCATGTTGATAGGATTCTTTATCGTTCCAAAAAATGGAGGTTCAAGTTGTGTGTTGTTCTTCTTTACTTCCATCATTTGTTCAATGTATGGGAATAATACATTCTCTTCTTTTTGCATATGGCTTAACAGTTCTTCTTTTACAGCTTGGAAGTTTTCTTGAACTTTTTTTAATTCAGGATGTTTCTCTCCATGCACACGGACAACTTTATCCAAAAATGGCTCCATTTCCGGGATTCTTTGGCGAACATAGGCATGGTGTTTTTCTACGATATGTTTTGCCAATTTATCCAATTCGTAAGTTTCCTCTGCATCTTCTTGTGGTTTTTGTTGAGTTGCCCCATTTAATTCTTGTAAAAGCGTTTCTTCATCAACCTTGTTTTTTTGACAAGCTTCACTTATAGATATTTTCCCACCACAACAAAAATCAATTTTGTGTTTTTTAAAAATTGTTGCAGTTTGATAGTTGTTCGCCACACATTGGGCAATGGTTTGGTTTTTAGTAATAGTCATAATAAGTAGGTTAATGATTAAAGTTTATAAATAAATCGTTTTCGTAGCGGAGCGGAGAAAACACCTTATACCCCTTTCTAATAAATAAAAAAACAAAATTAAAATTCTTTTTTAGAGCAATCTCGATTGCTATCGGGATTAAAGTAAAACATGCATTTCACATAACGTTCAAGAGTATGCGAAGTTTTTGCGTAATGAAATGGAGCAAAAATTTGGGTGAAGGAATTTTTCATTCCTTATAAATATAATAGCGAAAAATTCCTGAACCGCATACTCTTTGTTATCTGATG
>JAQVGD010000081.1:9718-13467 GCA_028696945.1 Lutibacter sp. | reverse complement strand
CTAAAAAATATAAAAGAGCATTATGTTTAAAAATAAAACCCTCCTCATCACAGGCGGCACAGGTTCTTTCGGAAACGCCGTATTAAACCGTTTCTTACACACAGATCACTTTAAAGAAATCCGCATTTTTTCCCGGGATGAGAAAAAGCAGGATGATATGCGCAACCAGTTAAAAAATGAAAAACTCAAATTTTATATTGGGGATGTGCGCGATTACACAAGCATTGAAAAAGCAATGCGTGGCGTGGATTATGTTTTCCATGCAGCCGCTTTAAAACAAGTGCCTTCCTGCGAGTTTTTTCCATTGGAAGCCGCAAAAACCAATGTTTTCGGAACACAAAATGTCATTGATGCGGCATCTGCACACAAAGTGAAAAAAGTAATTTGTTTAAGCACCGACAAAGCGGCCTATCCAATTAATGCCATGGGAATTTCAAAGGCCTTGATGGAAAAAGTGGCGATTGCTGCTTCCAGAAATACTACGGACACCACAGTTTGTTTAACGCGTTACGGAAACGTCATGGCTTCAAGGGGCTCTGTGATTCCTTTGTTTTTAAAACAAATACAGGAAGGAAAACCCATTACCATTACCGATCCAAATATGACCCGCTTTTTAATGTCACTGGAAGAGGCGGTAGAGTTGGTGTTGTTTGCGTTTGAACATGGAAATCCGGGAGATTTATTTGTCAATAAAGCACCGGCAGGCACCATTGGTGATTTGGCGCAGGCATTAAAAGAAATTTGCAATGCCAACAATGAAGTGAAAATCATTGGAACGCGTCACGGAGAAAAATTATATGAAACGTTGTGTACACGGGAAGAAATGGTAAAAGCAGAAGATATGGGGGAATTCTACCGAGTACCGGCAGACAATCGCGATTTAAATTATGCCCGTTATTTTTCGGAAGGGATTGAAGACGTTTCAGCCATTGAAGATTATCATTCCCACAATACAATACGTTTAGGAGTGGAAGGCACTAAAGCGTTATTGTTAAAATTGCCATTGATTAGAAAGGAAGTTTTCGGGGAAGATGTGGCGCAAATGCCGGGATAAAAATGGTTAGTGATAATCAAAAAAAATCTGCGATAATCAGCGAAAAAAATCAGCGGAAATCAGCGAGAAAAAATGCAATCATTCTTAAAAATCGGTAGTCATCAACCATTGGCAACGAATATTTCACGCAGATACACGCAGATAAAAAAACGCAGATGCACGCAGATTTTATGAATCAATAACAAAATAAATCAGCGTAGATCTGCGAAACAAAATCTGCGCAAATCTGCGAGAAATAAAACATAAGAACAGCGGAAAAAATCAGCGGAAATCTGCGAGAAAAAACACAATTACCCATCATCAGCAGTTAATATTTCACGCAGATAAGCGCAGATAAAAAAACGCAGATGAACGCAGATGTTATTGAATAGCTAAAAACAAAATCAGCGAAAATCTGCGAGAAAAAATCAGCGAAAATCAGCGAGAAAAAACACAATTGCCCATCATCAGCAGTAAATATTTCACGCAGATCCACGCAGATAAAAAAACCGCAGATGAACGCAAATTTTATTAAATAGTTAAAAACAAAATCAGCGAAAATCAGCGAGAAAAAATCAGCGAAAATCAGCGAGAAAAGACACAATTGCCCATCATCAGCAGTAAATATTTCACGCAGATATACGCAGATAAAAAAACCGCAGATGAACACAGATTTTATTAAATAGTTAAAAACAAAATCAGCGAAAATCAGCGAGAAAAATCAGCGAAAATCAGCGAGAAAAGACACAATTACCCATCATCAGCAGTGAATATTTCACGCATATTCTACTGCCTTTATCTTTCAGTTTCTGTTGATTCGTAACCCTCGACCCAGGCATAAAAACTCAAGGCGGACTCAAGTTGATTGTAATTGGTAAGTTGAAAAAAACAACACAAATGTTTCAATATTTAGAAACTTTTAATATCTTTGCTGTTAAAAGCAAATGAGATACTTTCAAACCAGGATTTTAGAAGAAGCTGAGAAATTTATTTCTAAACTCGACATTAAAACAGTGAGGAAAGTATTTTATAACATTGATCTAGCTGAGCAAACGAACGACCCGAAATTATTTAAAAAATTAAAAGGCGAAATTTGGGAATTTAGAACAAAATACAACGGAATTCAAATTAGGCTTTTGGCATTTTGGGACAAATCAAACGGCGAAGAAACAATGGTTTTGGCAACACATGGGTTCATAAAGAAAGTGGACAAGGTTCCAAAAAACGAAACGGAAAGAGCCGAGCGTATTAGAACTAGGTATTTAAACAATAAACTTAAAAAATAAGACCATGGCAAATACAGAAATGAAATCTTACTCACTTGCCGAAATGAAAGACAAATATATTGGCAAAGAAGGAACAACGGAAAGAGAAGCGTACGAGTACGAACTTAGGATGGACGTTTTGGGCCGAATGATTAAAACCGCTAGACAAGAACGCAACTTAACACAAGAACAACTTGGAAAACTTATCGGCGTACAAAAATCCCAGATTTCAAAACTGGAAAGCAGTGCAAACAGTGCAACAATTGATACTATTTTAAAAGTGTTTAAAGCCTTGAAAGCAGACATTCATTTTAACGTTACACTCGAAAAACAACACATTAAATTAGTTTAATTAGTTAATCATAGCACACCAATCAGCAATCAGCAATTTGAAAACCAAATTTTAGGCAGCTAACAAACTGGAAAGAAAAAATTAGAAATAATTTTGAAATTCCTTAACTTTGATAAAAATCTAAATAAAATGGACTTACAGACGAGAAAAATGGCATTTGTACAAGAATTTCTAAAAGTTCAAAGTGAGGATGTAATTTCTTTGCTTGAGAAAATACTTCGAAATGAAAGTAAACCATCAGAACAAGGCGATTTTAAACCGATGTCAATTGAGGAATTTAACGCTCGGATAGACAAGTCAATGGACGACTCTAAAAATGGAAGACTCATTGAGGCGAGCGAATTAAAAGCTAAAATTGAAAAATGGGCCTAAAAATTTATTGGACTGAATTTTCAGAAAAAGAGCTTCAACATATTTTTGAGTACTATAAAGAAAAAGCGAGTAGCCGAATTGCAAAAAGGCTTGTTGATGGAATTTATAATGAAACGTTCAAACTTGAAAAACAACCAGAAATTGGGCAAATTGAAGAACTTATCAAAGAAAGAGAACAAGGGCATAGATATTTGGTATTCAAAAACTATAAAATAATTTATTGGTTAAATAAAACGAGCATAACAAATTTTGATACAAAAAGGAATAATTAATGGCGAGTTTGCCTGCTGGCAGGAAGGTCAGCGAGAAAGAATACAATTATCCATCAGCAGTGAATATTTCACGCAGATCCACGCAGATAAAAAAACGCAGATGCACGCAAATTTTATTAAATAGTTAAAACAAAATCAGCGAAAATCTGCGAGAAATAAAACATAAGATCAGCGAGAAAAAATCTGCGAAAATCAGCGAGAAAAATACAATTACCCATCATCAGCAGTGAATATCTCACGCAGATGTACGCAGATAAAAAACCGCAGATGCACGCAAATTTTATTAAATAGTTAAAAACAAAATCAGCGAAAATCAGCGAGAAAGGACACAATTACCCATCATCAGCAGTGAATATCTCACGCAGATGAGCGCAGATAAAAAATCGCAGATGCACGCAGATTTTATTTATAGTTTTCAAAAGTAATCAGCGAAAATCAGCGAGAAAAAATCTGCG
>JAQVGD010000081.1:0-9618 GCA_028696945.1 Lutibacter sp. | reverse complement strand
ACAATTACCCATCATCAGCAGTGAATATCTCACGCAGATGAGCGCAGATAAAAAATCGCAGATGCACGCAGATTTTATTTATAGTTTTCAAAAGTAATCAGCGAAAATCAGCGAGAAAAAATCTGCGAAAATCAGCGAGAAAAGACACAATTACCCATCATCAGCAGTAAATATTTCACGCAGATGAGCGCAGATAAAAAATCGCAGATGCACGCAGATTTTATTTATAGTTTTCAAAAGTAATCAGCGTAGATCTGCGAGAATAAATCAGCGGAAATCTGCGAGAAATTTATACAATCACAAATTTATACAATCACTATGAAAAATAACCAATCACCATGCTAAAAATCGGAATAACAGGCCTGGCCGGATTTGTCGGTACCCATTTATACAACACCTTGGGATTATTTCCAGAAGAATTTGAACGTGTCGATTTTCAAAGAAGTTTTTTTGAGGATGAAAACAAATTAAATGATTTTGTTTCTCAATGCGATGTGATTGTGCATTTGGCAGCGATGAACCGCCACCATGAACCACAGGTGATTTACGACACCAATATCGGATTGGTTCAAAAATTAATCAACGCTTTAACAAAAACAAACAGCAAAGCCCATGTCTTATTTTCATCCTCTACCCAGGAAGAAAAAGACAATCTGTACGGCAAATCCAAAAAAGAAGGCCGTGAATTGATGGTAGATTGGGCAAAAAAATCAGAAGGGAAATTTACAGGAATGATTATCCCCAATGTTTTCGGACCCTTCGGACAGCCCAATTACAATTCGGTGGTCGCCACTTTTTGTCATAAATTATCCCATAATGAAACGCCAACAATTGAGGTTGATGGCGAGCTGAAATTGATTTATGTGGGGGAATTGGTAGCGGAAATCATAAAAGAAATTAGAAGCGAATCAGGGAAAAATGAGGTTTTGGTGGCGCATACATCAGTTTCTAAAGTATCAAAGATGCTTTCCTTATTGGAAAACTATAAAACACAATATCAGGATAAAGGAGAAATACCGGCCATCAACAACAAATTTGAATTGAACTTGTTCAATACTTTTCGTTGCTATATGGACATTGCAACTCATTTTCCTGTAAAATACATACAACATACGGATCCGAGAGGGTCGTTTGTGGAAGTGATTCGATTGGGTGTTGGCGGACAGGTGTCTTTTTCAACCACAGTTCCTGGAATTACCAGAGGAAACCATTACCATACCCGGAAAATTGAGCGCTTCTCCGTCATCAAAGGAAAAGCATTAATCCAATTGCGACGCATAGGAACCAAGGAGGTATTGGATTTTTATTTGGACGGCAAGAAACCGGCTTATGTGGATATGCCAATTTGGTACACGCACAATATCAAAAATATAGGTAATGAAGTTTTATACACCAATTTCTGGATCAATGAATTCTATGACCCCAATGATGCGGATACCTATTTTGAGGAAGTGTAAAAATTCTACGAATAATAATATCAGCGTAGATCAGCGAAACAAAATCTGCGTAGATCAGCGAGAAAGAATACAATTATCCATCATCAGCAGTAAATATTTCACGCAGATAGGCGCAGATAAAAAAACGCAGATGAACATAAATTTTATTAAATAGTTAAAAACAAAATCTGCGAAAATCTGCGAGAAAAAATCAGCGTAGATCAGCGAGAAAGAATACAATTATCCATCATCAGCAGTAAAAATTTCACGCAGATTAGCGCAGATAAAAAATCGCAGATGCACGCAGATTTTATTTATAGTTTTCAAAAGTAATCAGCGTAAATCAGCGAGAAAAAATCAGCGTAGATCAGCGAGAAAGAATACAATTATCCATCATCAGCAGTAAAAATTTCACGCAGATTAGCGCAGATAAAAAAACGCAGATGAGCGCAAATTTTATTAAATAGTTAAAAACAAAATCTGCGAAAATCTGCGAGAAAAAATCTGCGAAAATCTGCGAGAAACACACAACAATGAATAATAGTGTCAGCGAGAAAAGACATAATATCTTAGAAACAAAAATCAATTTTAAGTATGAATGAAAACGAAATATCCTACCTTATAAGAGGCTGTATATTTAAAGTTTACAATGCCTTAGGTCCAGGATTGTTGGAGTCAGCTTATGAAGCGGCTTTAGCGTATGAATTAAGACAAGAAAATTTAAACGTAATTTGTCAATTGGGATTGCCATTTCAATATGAAACTATAAAATTAGATATCGGCTATAGAATTGACCTGATGGTAAATGACAGAGTTATCATAGAAGTTAAGTCAGTAGAAAATTTAACGGATGTACATTACAAACAAGTAGTCACTTATTTGAAGTTGTCAAATAAAAAATTAGGATTATTAGTTAATTTTAATACCTCAAAAATAGACGAATCCATTAAACGAATTGTAAATAATCTTTAAGTAAATTTGCGAGAAATAAAACATAAGAAAAAATCTCACGCAGATGAGCGCAGATGAGCGCAAATTTTATTAAATAGTTAAAAACAAAATCAGCGAAAATCAGCGATAAAAATCAGCGTATATCTGCGAGAAAAAATCTACGAAAATCAGCGTAAATCTGCGAGAAAAAAATCTGCTAAGATCTACGAGAAACACACACAACAATGAATAACAGCATCAGCAAGAAATAGATATCAAAATGAAAAAACTAAAAGTATTAACCGTAGTTGGAACCCGCCCGGAAATCATCAGACTTTCCAGAGTGATCTTAAAATTAGACGCCACAGAAAGTATTGAACACATCTTGGTACACACAGGTCAAAATTACGATTACGAATTAAATGAAGTATTCTTCAAAGATCTAGGACTTAGAAAACCTGATTATTTTTTGAATGCCGCCAGAGGGAATGCCACCACAACCGCTGGTCAAATACTCATCAATATTGATCCCATTTTGGAATCGGTAAATCCCGATGCCTTTTTAGTATTGGGTGACACCAATTCTTGTTTGTGTGCCATAGCGGCTAAAAAAAGAAAAATTCCTATTTTTCATATGGAAGCAGGAAATCGTTGTTTTGACCAGCGAGTACCTGAAGAAACCAACAGAAAAATAGTGGACCATATCAGTGATATTAACCTGACCTACAGCGATATTGCCAGAGAATATTTATTGCGTGAAGGCTTGCCAGCCGACAGAATTATAAAAACAGGCTCTCCCATTTATGAAGTGGTGAATGCTTATAATAAACAAATTGACGCTTCGGAGGTTTTAGCTACATTGGGATTACAAAAAGAAAGCTATTTTGTGGTTTCAGCACATCGTGAAGAAAATATCAACTCCGATAATTTTATAAAGTTGGTGGAGAGTTTGAATGCCATTGCAGAAACATACAAATTGCCTGTAATAGTTTCCACACACCCGCGCACAAGAAATAAAATCAATGAAACAGGCGTTAAATTTAATGCTTTGATTCAATTAATGAAACCTTTGGGCTTTCATGACTACAACCATTTGCAAAAAAATGCAAAAGTGGTTTTGTCTGATAGCGGTACCATCTCAGAAGAATCCTCCATTATGAATTTTCCTGCTTTAAATATTCGGGAAGCCCATGAACGTCCGGAAGCCATGGAAGAGGCATCCGTAATGATGGTGGGTTTAAATCCGGAACGCATTATGCAGGCTTTGGAAGTTTTAAATTCACAAAAGAGGGGAGAAGAAAGAACCTTGCGTCCGGTAGCCGATTATTCCATGCCGAATGTTTCTGATAAAGTGGTGCGGATTATTTTAAGTTATACGGATTATGTGAAAAGGGTGGTTTGGAGTGAGAACAATTAATTTAACTATGAATATTCTTTTTTTGACCCTAGTCAAAATTAAATCGCTGGAAGAACGAGGGATTTATACTGACTTGCTACGTAAATTTAGAGAAGAAGGCCATGAGGTTTTTGTGGTAAGCCCTTCCGAGCGCAGAGATAAAAAAAAGACCTTTCTTTTAGAGAAAGAAGGCGTGAGCATATTGAATGTTCGTACTTTTAATCTGCAAAAAACAAATATTGTTGAAAAGGGAATTGGAACTTTAGCCATTGAATATCAATATTTAAAGGCGATAAAAAAGAATTACTCAACAGTTAAATTTGACCTTATCTTGTATTCAACACCCCCGATTACTTTTTCCAAAGTGATTTCTTTTGTTAAAAAACGAGACAATGCCTATGCTTACTTGTTGCTAAAAGATATTTTTCCACAGAATGCAGTGGATATGAAAATGCTAAAAGCAGGAAGTCTTTTGCATAAAATGTTTGAGAAAAAGGAGCGTAGGTTGTATGAACTTTCTGATACCATTGGCTGTATGTCTGAAGCCAACAAAAAATATGTGCTTACCCATAATCCAACCGTTGCGCCAAAAAAAGTTGAAATAAATCCGAATTCTATTTCAGCAATAACCAACGTTCAAAGCTTAGAAGAAAATCAAAGCATAAAAGCCAAGTATGAATTGCCATTAGATAAAAAAGTGTTTGTTTATGGCGGAAATTTAGGTAAACCTCAAGGCTTAGATTTTTTGTTGGAAACCATCACGGCAACCACAAACCCGAAGGTGTTTTTTTTAGTGGTTGGTTCTGGCACGGAATACAAGCGAATTTTTACTTGGTTTCAAACCAACAAACCCAAAAACGCCCTATTGCTGGCTGGTCTGCCAAAACTGGATTATGACATGCTTTTAAATGCCTGTGATGTGGGCTTGATTTTTTTGCATAAGGATTTCACCATTCCTAATTTTCCGTCCAGATTATTATCCTATCTTGAAATGAGAATGCCGGTAATTGCTGCTACTGATGCTAATACAGACATCGGAATCGTTATAGAAAAAAACAAGTGTGGTTATTCAGTGTTGTCAGGAGACAGCTTAGCGATGCAAAATGCCATTGACGTACTGGTTTCAAATGAGAATGATTTCGCTCAAATGCAGGAAAATGCTTGGAATCTATTGCTGCAGGAATATACAGTAGATGATTCATACCACCTTATTAAAAATAAACTGAAAAATGTATAAATCCACTTTCAAAAGAACTATAGATTTTCTGGGAGCCTTCACCAGCTTATTGCTTTTAAGCCCTGTTTTTCTTTTTGTCACAATTGGATTAACATTAGCCAACAACGGCAAACCCTTCTTTTTTCAGTTGCGTCTGGGCAAAAACAGTAAAATTTTCAAGATTGTGAAGTTCAAAACCATGAACGACAAAAAAGAAAGATTCAAAGAAATAGGCTCTAGTTTAAACTGGCTATTATGATTGAAATATCTAATTTTCGGCACTTTGTCACCCTTTAGGGATGGGGAAAGAGAAAGGGCCGAAAATTCAATTATTTTTACCCTAAAGGGAATAATTGAATTTTCTACGTTCGAATTAACTTGGAACCTCCGAAATATGGATTTGAAATTAAATATCAACGCTCAATTAAACTTGAGCCAAGAAATATTAAAAAATGAATTATATTTTGCGAGTTGCGTATAGTTTATATTTTATTAGATTAGCATACTCAGCGTATAAAAATTTGGTTTTTTTTAAACCAAGTAAGGATACATAGTAACTCTGGGATTGTCTCTTGTCAACAACGCAAACCCTTCTTTTCAGTTGCGCCTGGGTAAGGATGGCAAAATTTTTAAGATTGTGAAGGTTAAAACATTAACGCATTAAAAAAATCCTTACAATTGTGGAATTGTATTCCATAATTGTAATATATTTGTAGTATGATACAAAGAGAAGCTGAAAAAGAAATCATATTATTAGCCTCCCAGTTTAAGGCGGTAGCGGTAATTGGACCTCGGCAATCGGGCAAAACAACTTTAGTGCGCCATATTTTTAAAAACAAAGCCTATGTAAATTTTGAAAATCCCGATGTGCGTTTGTATGCCTTGGAAGATCCGCGGGGTTTTTTAGCTAATTATCCCAATGGGGCAGTGCTGGATGAGGCCCAAAGAGTCCCCGAACTTTTTTCTTACCTGCAACAAATATTGGATGAATCTGCCGCTAACGGAATGTTTATCATCACAGGGTCAAACAACTTTTTGTTACAGGAGTCTATTTCACAAAGTTTGGCAGGCAGGGTTGGCTATCTTAATTTATTGCCATTAACGCTTAACGAAATAAAAATAATCGACAAAGAAAGCAGCAGCAACGAAATCATTTTTAAGGGCTTTTACCCATCCTTATATAGCGGTAAAATGGACACAACACTTTGGTATGCAAATTATATAAGAACCTATATTGAACGAGATGTTCGCTTGCTAAAAAACATTACCAATTTGGTGACTTTTGAACGATTTGTAAAGCTATGCGCCGGAAGAATTGGCCAGTTGTTAAATATGAACAGCTTGGCGGTAGAAGTTGGAGTGGACACAAAAACAATTGGGGCATGGATTGGTGTATTAGAAACTAGTTTTGTGCTATTTCGTTTGCAACCGCATCATAAAAATTTCAACAAGCGCGTTGTAAAAATGCCTAAACTCTATTTTTATGATACAGGTTTGGCATCGGCACTATTAGGCGTTCAAAACAGCAATCAATTGGAGTTGCATCCGTTTAAAGGGGTGCTGTTTGAAAATATGGTGATTGTGGATTTACTTAAAACCCGATTCAACAAGGCAAAAACAAACAATCTTTATTTTTGGAGAGACAACACCGGCAATGAAATTGATTTGTTAATTGATAAGGGTTTAGAAATGATCCCCATTGAAATTAAATCGGGACAAACAATTACCAATGATTATTTTAAAGGATTATTATATTGGAACAAATTGGCTAAAACAGAAGGCGGATACATTATTTATGGCGGCAATAGCATACAAAAAAGAAGCAATGCCATTACAGTAATGCCTTATAATCTTATAAATACACTCGGGAATGAAATTGTATAAATATTTTTTTAAACCCGCTATGGATTTTATTGTTGCATTTACAGGATTGCTGATATTAAGCCCAATTTTTCTTTTTGTCACAATTGGTTTAACACTGGCCAACAATGGTAAACCTTTCTTTTTTCAATTGCGCCCGGGTAAAAATGGTAAAATTTTCAAGATTGTGAAGTTTAAAACCATGAACGACAAAAAAGATGAAAATGGAAATTTATTGCCCGATGTACAACGTTTAACCAAAATAGGGGCTTTTGTGCGCAAAACCTCTTTAGATGAATTGCCACAATTAATTAATGTGCTAAAAGGAGAAATGAGCTTGATAGGCCCACGGCCCTTATTGCCGGAATATTTGCCCTTGTACAGCAAAACCCAAAACCGCCGCCATGAAGTAAAACCGGGAATCACCGGCTGGGCACAAGTAAACGGCAGAAACGCCATAGACTGGAACCAAAAATTTGACTATGATGTTTGGTATGTGGACAATTTGAGTTTTTTAGTAGATTTAAAAATACTATTTTTAACAATAAAAAAAGTGCTGGTGCGAGAGGATATTTCTTCATCAACATCGGTCACTATGGAAAAATTTAAAGGAGAATAGTTGAATTTTGGCAGCATAAATAAAAAGGAGACCTGCAACGAATTAATAAAAAAACATTTGTTTATCTTTATAAAAATTAATTTTTCATTAAAAAACAAACTGTGATGGCCGAAATAAACGCAAATGATCTCAGCAAAGCCCAAAAGAAAGCAAGTCTAAAAGTTGTTAAATTAAATGAAGCCTTGGGGCTTACCTATTATGTAGTTCGCAACGACAACCTTATAGCCATTAAAAACGGAGACACGAAAGTAATCAGAAAAGCGAAATTTGGCTCTAGAACCGTAAAAGTGAAGCGTATTAAACTTAAAAATGAGCAATAAAAAATTTAGGATGTTTGCCGGCCCCAATGGCTCAGGCAAATCTACCTTGATTCATGAAATAGGATTGCAATTTAATTTAGGTTACCTTATTAACGCCGATACTATTGAATCAGATTTAAACACCAAACATTATATTGATTGTTCTGCGTTATTCCCAAGAATACTAACCCAGATTGACTGGCTTAAATTTTTAGAAGAAAATAAAGAAGACCCCAGATTTCTGTCAAATAATTTCCAAGGAATTTCCATTCGCAACAATTACCTGATTTGCTCCCAAAAAATAAATAGCTACCAAGCCGCTTTAATAGCCGAATTTTTTCGAGAAAAATTATGCCTCGAAAATCATACGTTTTCATTTGAAACCGTGATGTCGCACAAATCAAAACTCGATTTTATGAGAAAGGCAAAAGTAAATGGCTTCAAAGTATATTTATATTTTATCTGCACCCAAGACCCCGAAATAAACGTACAACGTATTAAAAACAGAATCATAAAAGGGGGCCATCCTGTACCTGAAAAAAAAGTGGAGGATCGTTATTATCGTTCTTTGGAGCTGTTAAGTGAAGCATTTCTGATTGCTGATAGGGCATTTATATTAGACAGTTCAAACAAAAACCGCGATGTGATTATCGAAAAAAAAGACAATGAAATCATTTTTCACCAACAATATATTCCGGAATGGATTGGTTTGTATGTGTTGGATAAATTATAAAAGGAACAACCTGAGTTTTTTGCTGGATTTAAAAATACTATTTTTAACAATAAAAAAAGTGCTGGTGCGAGAGGATATTTCTTCAACAACATCGGTCACTATGGAAAAATTTAACGGAAAATAAGATGTATATTTTTGGAGCAAGTGGCCATGGAAAAGTAATTGCAAGTATTTTATTGGCAAAAAAAAGAGATTTGAAAGGTTTTATAGATGACAACCCAAAAGCGACAGAACTTATGGGATTGCCTGTATATCGCTCAACGGAAATTAAAAATATTGCGGTAGAAAAAATCATTATTGCCATTGGAGACAATAAAATAAGAAAGCAAATTGCTGAAAGTTTTAAAGCCGATTTCTTTAGCGTAATTCACCCTTCTTCTGTGCTTTGCGAAAAGATTATAATAAATAAGGGAACAGTTGTTTTTCCCAATGCCGTAATAAATGTAGATACGGTTATAGGCAATCATGTAATTATCAATTCGGGCGCTATTATTGAACATGACTGCATATTGGAAGATTTTGTTCATATTTCTCCAAGCGTTTCAATTGCAGGTGGCGTAAAAGTTGGAGAAGGTACGCATATTGGTATTGGCACCTGTGTTATTCCTGGTATAACCATCGGCAAATGGGCAACTATTGGAGCGGGATCAGTCATAATTAATGAAGTTCCTGATTTTGCCGTTGTTGTTGGCAATCCCGCCAAAATCATAAAATACAACGATAAGTTTTAGGGTATCTCGAGCCTACCTGCCGGCAGGCAGGCCTGTAAAGCCACTTTAAATCGACGTCATTGCGAGAAGGATTTCTGAAGTAAAGCTGAAGAAATCCGACGTGGCAACCTGTTCTGAACTAGCGCAGAGCCATTGGTAGCCTGTTCCGAACTACCGTAATGCAACTAAACAAGCAGCCCTGCACTACCAAAATGCCTCTAAGCAATCTGTCCTATACGACCTCTAAGTTAAATTAGTAACAGATTGCCACAGTTTTTTACAAAAACTTCGCAATGACGACCAACTTAAAACTGACGTCATTGCGATGGAGAAACGGATAGAAAAGACGTTTCGACTGTGGCAACCCGCTCTTCGAAGTCTCCCGACTTCGAAGCCACAGTTTGAACTAACAAAAACCA
>JAQVGD010000267.1 GCA_028696945.1 Lutibacter sp. | reverse complement strand
AATCAAGTTCACCCCAATTTGCATCAAAAATCAATTGGTTTAATGCTTTGCCCGCCATCGCACCACGCCAAATAACGGCTTGGTTGGCATCAACAAAAAATCCCAGCGACAATATTTTTACGCCGTAGCTTTCAATAGGCTGCATTTTTGAAATGCCGTCAATTTCAATCGACAGTGGTTTTGCATGCGCCACATCAAACATTAAGTGAATGGAAGGGCCATAAACGTCGGCATCTAAAATACCCACTTTAAAGCCCATTTTTTGCAATGAAATTGCGATGTTTGCCGTAATGGTAGATTTTCCTACACCGCCTTTTCCTGAAGCAACTGCAATAATATTTTGTATTCCCGGAACTTTAGGTTTAGATTTTTCTGCCGGTTTGTCAGGAACGCTGGTGGTAACGTTTACTTTTACGTCGGCTTTTACATCCACGTGCTGGTGGATGGCCTTCATAATTTCAACTTCCATTTTCTTTTTGGCCTGTAACGTTGGATTTCCGATGATTACATCAACAATAATTTCTTTGTCGAAAGTTACAATATTTTTAACTGCGCCGCTTTCAATTAAATTTGTCCCTTCACCAGGTGCGGTAATGGTTTCGAGTGCTTTTGAGATGTCTTTTTTTGTATATGCCATATTGTTTATATAAAATCATTCTAAACAACAAAGATACAGATTTAAATGAATTCACAAAGTCACAAAGTTACAAAAGCCCACCAACTCATATTGGGAATAAAAAAATCCAAAATCTAAAATTCAGAATCCTAATATTATACTAACTCTTTAAACGGATCCCAAAAAACTTGATTGAAGTTCTGGATTTGATTTTCTCTCACAACAATTCCTTCATTTTCAAGTAGTTGCTGCATTAAATTGGTGCCGTCAAAATGAAATTTTCCGGTTAACAATCCGTTTCTGTTTACCACCCTGTGTGCAGGAACATCCGGATTATTGTGAGAAGCATTCATAGCCCAGCCAACCATACGGGCCGATTTGGCAGCGCCGAGATATTTTGCGATGGCGCCATAGCTGGTAACCCGGCCAAAAGGAATTTGTTTTGCAACCTCATACACTTTTTCAAAAAAATTACCGGAAGTTTCCATCAATCAAAAAAAGTTAAATATTAAATATTAAAAGTTAAAAGTCAAAATCGGAAGTTAAATTTTTTTGTCTTTTCTCTACTCTTCACAACTTTCAACTAATACCGAAGCCTAAATTTAATGTAAGTTATCGGCTTTCCTTTTTCCAAATACTGACTTTCATAAAAGGTTTGGGTTGAAGTCACTTCTTCTGGCGCATGGTAATTTTTATAAATATCATGATGCGCATAAATTATTTCATGACCTTCGCCGTGAAGCAAACCCAATGTGTAACCGTGCATAAACTCACTGTCCGTTTTCAAATGAACAATGCCTTCAGGTTTTAAAATATGGCGGTATTTTTTTAAAAACTCCGAATTGGTAAGCCGGTGTTTGGTGCGCGTGTATTTAATTTGCGGATCGGGAAAAGTGATCCAGATTTCAGAAACTTCATGTTCACTAAAAAGCAAGTCAATGAGTTCAATTTGAGATCTTAAAAAAATCACGTTGGTTAAATTTTCTTCCAAAGCTATTTTGGCTCCGCGCCAAAAACGAGCTCCTTTTATGTCAACGCCAATATAATTAATTTTCGGATTTTTGCGGGCAAGGGCAATGGTGTATTCACCTTTTCCGCAGCCCAATTCCAGCACAATTGGGTTGCTGTTGTTAAAAAGTGTGTGCCAATTTCCTTTTTGCGAGAAACCATCAATAACTTCTTTTCGTGTTGGTTGAATGACATTGGAAAATGTTTCGTTTTCACGAAATCTTTTGAGTTTATTTTTGCTTCCCACAGGATTTGCGTTTCGTTAAAAAAAGGAAAAAATATAAATGAATTTAAATAAGAAATTATTCGTTTCCTGCTTTTTTGTATTTTTTTAACTGTCCTAACCAGTAGAATAAAGCAATAAATAAAATGACAACAAAAATCCAGCTAACGATGTTTTGTAGCCACCAATTGTCCATAGCACGTATGCTATTGTGAGGCGCAAATAAAACATTTTGACAAAATTCACCTATCGCCCTAAAAATATTGTTTGCAATCATAACTTATTTATATTTACAGGCAAAAGTATAAAATATAGCAATGATAGCAAATTTTTTCAATAAAACTAAACCGGCAACTATTTTTATTATAGCCGCGCTGCTGTTTGTCTATTATTTTACCGCTACTTTTTTGCTTCATTCTGCTGAACTTTCCATCCAATTTTTGATTAAAAGAATTGGTTTTTTCATTTGGCTTGGCTTATTTCTGCTGATTGTAAATTTTATTGTTAGAAAAAACAAGCTGACAAAAGACAATTTATACGCGTTACTTTTAATTGTTTTTTTATTGGGAACCTTTCCTGAAGCGATGTTTTCTTACACCATTGTTTTAGCAAATATGGCTTTGATATTTGGCTTTAGGAAAATTTACAGTTTAAGATCTGGGCTCGATACCAAATTGAAGCTTTTTGATGCCTGTTTTTGGATCGGCATTGCAACAATGCTTTATTCTTGGACTATTTTTTATATGTTATTGGTGTATGTTGCCATGATTATACATCAAAAACTAACCATTAAAAATTTGTTTATTCCTA
Organism: Lutibacter sp.; assembly: GCA_028696945.1. Taxonomy (GTDB): domain Bacteria; phylum Bacteroidota; class Bacteroidia; order Flavobacteriales; family Flavobacteriaceae; genus Lutibacter. The sequence goes on along the minus strand of JAQVGD010000267.1, from coordinate 462 downwards.
TTGTGGGCTTTGTGGCGCCTATGCTTATTTATTTTACGTACTGCCTTTATTTTGAAGATGCCGCTTTTTTTTACAATAAGTTTAATTATGAAATTAACTTGGATTTTAGTTCTTATGCTTCATTAAAACTAATAATTCCAGTGATATTTTTGTCGATGGTTTTGTTGTGGAGTCTTGTGAAGGTAACCCCCAAAGTTCTTTCAATCAGAAATAATTTTAAATTTTCTTGGGATGTATTGATCAATCATTTGTTAATTTCGGCGGTAATCGTTTTTTTGGCGCCAACTAAAAATGGTTCGGAATTGTTTTTCCTTATTTTTCCTTCCGCAGTGATTATTTCAAATTTAGTGCAACTCACCAAATCTAAAATTTTTAGAAATTTGATTTTATATGTTTTTTTGCTGATTTCGGTTTTTGTCTATTTTTTATAGCTTAATCCCAAAAGACAAATCTCCTGCATCG
>JAQVGD010000080.1 GCA_028696945.1 Lutibacter sp. | reverse complement strand
AAGGACAGCGCATTAAATTTATGGCAACCTAAAATGAGTACAATGCCGATGAGGTGGGTACTTTAAAATTAACGCAAATTGCAAAACAAAGCATAAAAGCAGGAGATGTAGGTTATTTAATTACCGGCGTTAAAACCGCTGTTGAAATTAAAGTTGGGGACACCATTACCGATGCTTTAAATCCGACCCAACATAGAATTGATGGTTTTGAAGATGTAAAACCAATGGTATTTGCAGGGATTTATCCTGTTGATACCGATGAATATGAAGAGCTTAGGTCTTCTATGGAAAAATTGCAATTGAACGATGCTTCTTTGGTATTTGTGCCGGAAAGTTCTGCTGCATTGGGATTTGGTTTTCGTTGTGGATTCTTGGGAATGCTGCATTTGGAAATTGTTCAGGAAAGATTGGAACGCGAATTTGATATGACGGTAATTACCACCGTGCCAAACGTGTCCTACCACGCTTTTAGCAACAAACATCCGGAGGTTCCTGTTTTAGTGAACAATCCCACCGATTTGCCCGAACCTTCAAAATTAAATCGGGTAGAAGAACCTTATATTAAAGCCAGCATTATTACCAAATCCGATTTTATTGGACAGGTGATGAGTTTGTGCATTGAAAAACGCGGACAAATTACAAATCAGACTTATTTAACGCCAGAACGAGTAGAACTTACTTTTGAAATGCCTTTGGCTGAAATAGTTTTCGATTTTTACGACCGATTAAAAACCGTTTCCAAAGGATATGCCTCTTTTGATTATCATCCAATTGGCATGAAAGCATCAAAATTGGTTAGGCTTGATATTTTATTGAACGGCACCGTTGTAGATGCGCTTTCTTCTTTAATTCACACAGACAATGCTTATCATATAGGTAAAAAAATGTGTGAAAAATTGCGTCAATTAATTCCTCGCCAACAATTTGATATTCCGATTCAGGCGGCAATAGGCGCCAAAATTATTTCGCGTGAAACTGTAAAAGCGCTAAGAAAAGATGTGACCGCAAAATGTTATGGCGGTGATATTTCGCGCAAACGCAAACTGTTGGAAAAACAAAAGAAAGGTAAAAAACGGATGCGTCAAATAGGAAATGTTGAAATTCCGCAAGAAGCATTTATGGCTGTTTTAAAATTGAATGACTAAAATCCGCTGGCGCGAGCTTCCAGCTCGTGCCTAAATTCATATAAACTAAAAAAGCACCGTTTTCACGGTGCTTTTTTATGAATTTTGAAGAAATTATTCTCCGTGCATCCACGCTTTTTTTCCCATCAATTGCTCTTCTGTTTCTACATGGTCTTCATCTAGAATACAACAATCAACTGGACAAACTGAGGCACATTGTGGTTCGTCGTGAAAACCTTTACACTCTGTACATTTATCAGTTACAATAAAATAAAATTCATCAGATTTTGGTTCATTTCTTTTATCGGCATCAACTTGTTTACCATTTGGTAAAGTTACCATACCTTTTAATGTGGTTCCATCTGAATATGCCCAATCTCCATCTGGTTCGTATATTGCATTATTTGGACATTCTGAAATACATGCATCACAATTAATGCATTCGTCTGTTATTCTAATAGCCATGATTACTAATTTTTAGTATTAAATATTCGACAAAATTATATAAAATATATGCAATTATATGTGATAAAAGTCATTTCCTTTTCAAAAAAGTAAACATACCTTTGACGTTTTATATAGAGCTTATAATAATTTTCGATAAATTTAAACAAAATTTTTTAATTTACTATAATTATGATTACAACTAAAACAATCCTTCAACCTGAGGTACTGGAAGCAGTAGTTGTCAGGTTTGTTGGAGATTCAGGAGACGGAATGCAGCTAACGGGAACGCAGTTTACTGATACCTCGGCAATGTTTGGTAATGATATTGCAACTTTCCCAAACTATCCTTCTGAAATTAGAGCACCTCAAGGAAGTTTATATGGTGTTTCTGGATTCCAGGTTCATATAGGCAGCGTTGAAGTAAGCACTCCGGGAGACAATTTGGATTTATTGGTGGCTATGAACCCAGCTGCTTTAAAAACCAACTTATATGCCGTAAAGCCAGGTCATACCATTATTGTGGACACGGATTCCTTTACAAAGAAAAATTTAGATAAAGCACTCTACCAAACAAATCCGCTAGTGGATGGCAGTTTAGAAAACTACCGAGTTATTCAGGTTGATATGACCACAATGACAAAAGAAGCCCTAAAAGATGTTGAAGGATTAGACAACAAATCCATTACCCGAAGTAAAAATATGTTTGCTTTAGGAATGGTTTATTGGATGTACAGTCGTTCATTAGAGCATACAATTGGTTTTTTCAATAAAAAATTTAAAACCATACCTCATTTAATTGAAGCAAATACCAAAGTGCTAAATGCTGGTTATTATTTTGCGGAAACTTTAGAGCTTATCCCAAATTCTTATACTATTTCCCCTGCTAAAATGGCATCGGGAACCTATAGAATTATTATGGGAAACACCGCTACTGCTTGGGGATTGTTAGCTGCTTCAGAAAAATCTGGTTTAGAGTTATTTTTGGGATCTTATCCTATTACGCCAGCTACCGATATTTTACATGAATTGGTAAAACACAAACATTTTGGCGTAAAAGCTTTTCAGGCAGAGGATGAAATAGCTGGTATTACTTCGGCCATTGGTGCTTCATTTGCTGGTGATTTAGCCGTTACAACCACATCGGGGCCAGGATTGGCGTTAAAAGGCGAAGCAATAGGCTTGGCGATGATGGTGGAATTGCCTTTGGTTATTATTAATGTGCAACGTGGAGGTCCATCAACAGGATTGCCTACAAAAACAGAACAATCGGATTTATTGCAAGCGATGTATGGTAGAAATGGTGAAAGCCCAGTAATTGTAATTGCCGCCAGCACGCCTGCAAACTGCTTTAATTTTGCTTATGAAGCTGCCCGGCTTGCTTTGGAACATATGACTCCGGTAATATTATTAACAGACGGATACATTGCAAACGGTTCGGCACCTTGGAAAATTAAATCAGTTTCTGAAATGCCAGAAATTAAAAATCATAAGGTTACAGAAATAAAGGAAAATTGGAGTCCTTACGATAGAGATGAAAAAACCTTAGCGCGTAATTGGCCAGTTCCTGGAACGCCAGGATTGGAACACAGAATTGGTGGCTTAGAAAAAGACCGAGTAACGGGCAACATTTCTTATGAACCTAAAAATCACCAAGAAATGACGCACATTAGAGCCGAAAAAGTCAGACTGGTTCAAAATAACATTCCTGAATTAAAAACTGAATTTGCAGATTCAGGAGATTTATTGGTAATTGGCTGGGGAGGAACTTATGGTTCTTTACACTCTGCCGTTAAACAAATAAGTGATGAAGGCTACAAAAATATTGGATTAGCGCATTTCAATTACATCAATCCAATGCCAAAAAACACAGAAGAAATTTTATCGAAATACAAAAAAATTATTGTTTGTGAATTAAATAGCGGTCAATTTACTTCTATTTTAAAAACTAGATTTAGCAAATTTGAATTTTCTCAATTCAATAAAATTCAAGGATTGCCATTCTCTAACGATGAACTAATTCAACAATTTAAACTATTGGTATAATTATGGAAACTACAACAGCTGTAAAAAAATATACATTCAAAGATTTTACAAGTGACCAAGAAGTAAGGTGGTGTCCTGGTTGCGATGATTACGTGATTTTGCGATCTATGCAAAAAGCACTTCCTGAAATGGGCATTAACAAAGAAGACGTTGTCTTTATTTCAGGCATCGGATGCTCCTCACGTTTTCCTTATTACATGAGCACCTACGGAATGCACACCATTCACGGTAGAGCACCTGGAATTGCTTCAGGCGTAAAATTAGCAAATCCAAATCTAAGTGTTTGGGTTATGACTGGAGATGGTGATTCAATGGCCATTGGTGGCAACCATTTTATTCATTTATTAAGAAGAAACATCGATTTAAATATGGTGATTTTTAACAATGAAATATATGGTTTAACCAAAGGACAGTTTTCTCCAACTTCACTTATAGGTCAAAAAACAAAATCATCTCCTTATGGAAACACACAACCTCCTTTTTCACCAGGTGAATTGGCTTTAGGTGCCAATGCGCGTTTCTTCGCAAGAATTAGCGGTAACAATCCGAAGGATATGACACAAATTTTTATTGATGCACATAAGTTTAAAGGAACTTCCTTAATTGAAGTACTTCAAAACTGTGTGATTTTTAACGATGGAAGTTTTGACGAAGTAAGCGGTAAAGATGTAAGAGAAGATAAACAAATTTTTCTTGAACATGGAAAACCAATGATTTTTGGAAAAAACAAAGATAAAGGATTGGTACTTAATAAATTGAAATTGGAAGTGGTAACTATTGGTGAAAACGGAATAACTCAGGAAGATATTTTGATTCATGATGCCAAAGAAGAAGATAAAACGCTTCATCAAATGCTTGTAAGGTTGGAATATCCAATGGCTACTGGTATTATTAGAAGTTTTACCGATGTTACTTTAGAAGAAAGAGAAGCTGCCTTAACAGCACAAGTTAAAGCAAATTCAAAATTCAAAGAAACAGACGACCTTTTCTTTTCAGGAGAAACATACCAAGTGAAGTAATAAAAATAAATATGAAAAATAGCTGATTTATGTCAGCTATTTTTTTTATTAAAACCATAATTTTGTACACAAATTTAAAAGTATATAAAAAATGGGTTCAGAAGCCATCATTGTATTTTTACTGGCCGCAATTGTTCTAGTTGCCGGCGCAAACTTCTTATCAAATTTAATTTCACATAAATCTGATAACCTTCAAAAAAGAGAACCCTACGAATGTGGTGTTCCAACTATTGGTCCAACTTGGATTCAATTTAAAGTTGGCTATTATCTTTTTGCCATCCTTTTCTTGATTTTTGATGTTGAAGTAGCATTTTTAGTGCCTTGGACTGTAGTTTATAAAGAAGTGGGAACTGTTGCTTTGGTAGAAATTATTGTATTCCTTTTCATACTGGGATTGGGATTGTTATACGCATATAAAAAACGAGCTTTACAATGGGAATAGATAAAAAACGATATTTAAGCCAGCTTGAAGAAGAGGGATTAAAACAAGTTGTCCCTGCCGACTTTCCTGGAAAAATAATTCCTGGAGGCAATGGCGGAAACATTGTGGTAACCACTCTAGACAGTGTTATAAATTGGGGGCGCTCAAATTCACTTTGGTCATTGTATTTTGGCACAAGTTGTTGCGCCATAGAAATGATGCAAACAGGTGCTGCCCGCCATGATTATTCAAGATTTGGTTTTGAGGTTGCAAGAGCTTCGGCACGACAAGCAGATTTAATTATTATTGCTGGAACCATCGTAAACAAAATGGGACCTGTTTTGCGGCGATTGTATGATCAGATGGCAGAGCCAAAATATGTGATTGCCATGGGTGCTTGCGCTATTTCAGGCGGACCTTTTTACTACAATTCCTATTCGGTAATTAAAGGTGCAGACCACGTAATTCCAGTTGATGTTTATGTTCCTGGCTGTCCGCCAAGACCAGAAGCTTTATTGGAGGGAATGATTATGCTTCAACAAAAAATTAAAACTGAAAACATGGCCAAAAAGGTAAATCCTATTGATGGTTTTGACGAAGGAAAATAATTTGTATTAAATCATAAAGACCATGACAAACGAAGATTTACAAAATATAATTGCCGGCTTAGGAACGGATTTAGAATTTATAACGGAAGGATCCGAGTTTTTAAATGTAATTGTTCCTAAAGAACAACTTCACAGTATTTGCAGTCAATTAAAATCACACCCAAAGTTAAAATTTGATTATGCGTTTTGCATAACCGGTATGGATTGGGTTCCAGCTTTAGGTGTTATTTACCATTTAAAATCAATTGAATTTAAACATCAAATTGTTGTTAAAGTAATGGTTGATGATAGAGAAAATCCAACCTTGGACTCTGTTCACGATATATGGCAAACAGCAGATTTTCACGAATTGGAAATATTTGATTTTTTCGGCATAAAATTCAATAACCATCCAAAATTAAGACGTTTGTTTTTAACGCCGGAATGGGAAGGTTATCCTTTGAGAAAAGATTATGTTGATGAAGCAAATATGATTATTAAATAGCCTTATAAATGACTGATCAAGAAGTACAAAATAAAATAAAAACCGAAGAGTATTTTATTAATATGGGACCGCAACACCCAGCAGCTCATGGGGTGTTACGATTAATTTTAACCATTGACGGCGAAATCATAAAAAATGTAGAACCCGATTTGGGTTACATTCACCGTTCAATCGAAAAAATGTGTGAACGCGACAGTTACCAGCAAATAGTTCATTTAACAGATAGAATGGATTATTTGTCTTCCCACATTAATAACGAAGCGGTTTGTTTGACCGTTGAAAAAGGTCTTGAAATAGAAGTTTCGGACAGGGTTAAAGTAATCAGAACTATTATAGCAGAGTTAACTCGTATTGCTTCACACTGTTTATGGTGGGGTGTAATGGGAATGGATTTAGGTGCATTAACCACCTATTTTTATGCTTTTAGGGATCGTGAAATGATCAATGATATTTTTGAAGAAACCTGTGGTGCCCGTTTAACCATGAATTACAATGTTCCGGGCGGATTAATGTTTGATATTCATCCTAATTTTGTAAAACGCACAAAAGATTTTATTGCGCATTTTAAAACCAAAATTCCCGAATACAATCTTTTATTGACCGATAATGTGATTTTTCAAAAAAGAACAAAAGGTGTTGGTATTCTTACTAGAGAAGATGCCATCTCTTTTGGAGTTTCCGGACCAGTTGCAAGAGGTTCAGGTTTTTCAAGCGATGTAAGAAAGCACCATCCATACAGTGCATACAACCGTGTGGATTTTAAAGAAATTTTATTTACTGAAGGAGATACTTTTGCGCGTTATCAAGTTAGAATGATGGAGTTGTGGGAATCTGTTTCAATTATTGAACAATTGATTGACAACATTCCTGAAGGTGAGACAAAAGAAGCCACAAAAGCAGTAATTAAATTGCCAAAAGGTGAATTTTATCAACGCGTTGAAACAGCAAGAGGTGAACTTGGCGTTTATATAAACAGCACTGGAAACAAAAACCCATATCGCGTAAAATTCCGCTCACCTGGATTTTCTAATTTATCTGTTTTAAATCACATCTCAAAAGACGTATTGATAGGCGATTTAGTAGCTACAATGGCTTCGTTTGATTTTGTAATTCCTGATATAGACCGTTAATCAAAGACCATGAATTTTATACAAATGATTATTCCTTTAAACATCACAAAAACAATCTCAGATTGGATTTATTCTATAATGCCAGAAACAGCTGCAAGTTATACCATTATGGTGGTAATTGCTGTTGCTTACTTGGCCTTATTTGCAGTGGCAGGTTTGTATTTAGTACTTTTAGAACGTAAAGTTGCCGCCTGGTTTCAATTGCGTATCGGACCGAACAGAGTTGGGTCTTGGGGACTTTTACAAACAATGGCCGATGCTTTAAAATTGGTTTCTAAAGAATTAACAAGCACCATAAAAATTGATAAATTTTTATACAATTTAGCACCATATTTTGTAATTGTTTCTGCATTAATGGCTATGGCCGTTTTTCCGTTTTCAAAGCAATTTCAGGCATTCGACATAAATATTGGGGTCTTTTTCTTAATTGCAATATCGTCTATTGGCGTTGTTGGAATTTTGTTGGCTGGCTGGTCTAGCAATAACAAATTTGCCATGATTGGTGCTATGAGAAGTGGTTTGCAAACCATAAGTTATGAATTATCGGTAGGACTTTCTATTTTAACGATGGTTTTGTTAACGGGTTCATTACAACTCTCAGAAATAGTGGAAGCGCAACGCACCGGAGGATGGCTAATTTTACAAGGGCATGTTCCTTCAATCATTGCTTTTATGATTTTTATGGTTGCGGGCACTGCAGAAACCAACAGGGCGCCTTTTGATTTGGTGGAAGCCGAATCGGAATTGGGAGCTGGTTTCCATACAGAATACTCAGGAATGAAATTCGCTTATTTCTTTTTGGCTGAATTTATAAACATGTTTATAATTTCTTCCATTGCAGTAGTCTTGTTTTTTGGAGGTTGGCTATCCCCTTTTGGAATTACAGAAAATATTGCTTGGTTTCCAGAAGTAATTTGGTTTTTAATTAAAGTTTTAGGCCTTATATTTTTAATGATGTGGTTTAGATGGACTTTCCCAAGATTGAGAGTTGACCAATTATTAACCCTCGAATGGAAATATTTATTGCCTTTAAATTTGATGAATATATTGTTGATGGCAATTGTAATATGGCTGAATTGGACAATTTAATAAATGAAATGCACCTAAAATGAGTTATTTTTCAGATATATATAAAGGAATAAAAACCTTGCTGACAGGAATGTCGGTTACAGGAGGTTATTTTATTCGCGCAAGAAAAGGCGCTATAACACAGCAATATCCAGACAACCGAGAAACACTTAAAATGTTTGAACGTTTTAGAGGCGAAGTGGTGATGCCGCATACTGCCGATAATCGTCATCGTTGCACTGGTTGTCAATCTTGTGAAATCGCTTGTCCGAATGGTTCAATAGAAATTATTTGGGACAGGGCTGTTGACCCAACAACTGGCAAAAAGAAGAAAAAAATAGACAAACATATTTACCATTTATCCATGTGTACCATGTGCGGATTGTGTATTGAAGCTTGTCCGACCGACGCCATTGTTTGGGCTCAGAATTTTGAAAATTCTGTGTATGACAGAAGTAAATTAACTAAAATTTTAAACCAACCAGGTTCATCTGTTTTAGACGGAATAGAAGATTAATATTATGGAAAGAATTATATTTTATATACTCGCTGCGGTTATTATTTTATTTGCCGTTGCCTCAGTAACCAGCAGAAAAATTTTAAGGGCAGTTATTTACTTGTTATTTGTGTTGATAGGCATTTCTGGTCTTTATTTTTTAGTTGATTACAACTTTATAGCGGCTGTTCAACTTACCGTTTATGGAGGCGGTATTACTGTATTGTTCATTTTTGCCGTATTGCTTATTCATCATGTAGAATTGGAATTGGAAAAAACTGCTTTAAAGAAAAAACTTATTGCTGGTGTCCTAAGTGCTGCAGGGTTAGCGGTTACACTTTGGGCGATTTCAACCTATCCATTTCCGGAAACAACCTCAACTTATACTTCCATAGAAGTTGCTGATATAGGTAGAATTTTATTGAGTTTTGAAGATGGTGGATTTATATTGCCATTTGAAGTAATCAGTGTGCTGTTGGTAGCCGTTATGATTGGTGCTATCGTGGTAGCAAAAGGAAAAAAATTAACTGAAAATAACTAATCGAGATGATTGCAGGTATAAGCATTTACGAAATTTTAACCCTCACAAGTATCTTATTTTTTATAGGAGTTTATGGGTTTTTTACAAGAGTGAACTTAATAACGGTATTAATGTCGGTTGAATTGATTTTAAACGCCTCAGCCATTAATTTTGTGTTGATCAACACTTATTTGTATCCTGATTTACTTCAAGGTGCTGTGTTTTCAATTTTTATTATTGCCCTAGCCGCAGCGGAAACAGCTTTGGCCATAGCTATTATCATCAATTTGTATAAAATCATTTCCTCCATTGAAGTGAAGGATACGGAAATTATGAAATATTAGAAGGTTTAAGTTAAAAAGAAATAGACAAAAAATAAAATTATAAAAAATGGATTTTAGTTATACCATATTAATTCCTCTGATTCCTTTAGCACTGTTTTTAATTTTAGGATTGTTCAGCAAAAAAATACCGCCTTCAATTTCGGGTTGGTTAGGGTCGTTGGGTTTAGGAACCTCCTTCGCATTGTCATTATATACCGCCTACCATTATTTTATGGACGGAAAATTAGAAGGCGTTTATCAAACCTTTATTTACAAACAAACTTGGCTTGTATTTACCGATAAATTACACATAGATATAGGGGTGCTAATTGATCCAATCTCTGTAATGATGATGGTTGTGGTAACCACAATTTCTTTTATGGTTCATTTATACAGCAGAGGTTATATGCATGGGGATGACGGTTATACACGTTTCTTTTCTTATTTAGCTTTATTTGGCTTTTCAATGCTTGGCTTGGTGTTGGCAACAAATTTATTCCAAATGTATATTTTTTGGGAATTGGTTGGTGCTTCCTCCTATTTATTGATAGGTTATTATTACACAAAACCTTCAGCAGTAGCTGCTGCAAAAAAGGCATTTATTGTGACACGTTTTGCCGATTTGGGTTTCTTGATAGGAATTCTTCTAATCAGTTATTATACAGGTACTTTTGATTTTCAAGACCTCACAAGTGAAGAAGGAATGTTAATTGCTGGTTGGGGAGCTTCTGCTTCCTTTATGGGATTGTCAGTATTTACTTGGGGATTGATTTTAATTTATATGGGTGGTGTCGGTAAATCGGCCATGCTTCCTTTTCATATTTGGTTGCCAGATGCTATGGAAGGTCCAACGCCAGTTTCCGCATTAATTCACGCAGCAACAATGGTGGTTGCCGGTGTTTATTTAGTGGCGCGATTATTTCCCGCCTACTATTTTGTAGATGAAGGATTCGCCTTGCAAGTCGTCGCTTATGTTGGTGCTATTTCTTCTTTGGTTGCTGCTTTAATTGCCATTACCCAAACAGATATAAAACGCGTGCTGGCATTTTCTACCATGTCTCAAATCGGTTATATGATGTTGGCGCTGGGTGTTTCAAAATATGAAGGGCACGAAGGTCTTGGTTATATGGCCTCTATGTTCCATTTGTTTACACATGCGATGTTTAAAGCCTTGTTATTTATGGGTGCAGGATCTGTAATTCACGCAGTTCACAGCAACTTTATGAAAGATATGGGCGGCTTGCGAAAATATATGCCAATTACGCACATTACATTTTTAATCGCATCACTTTCAATTGCAGGTTTTCCTGGATTTGCAGGATTCTTCAGTAAAGATGAAATTTTAGTTGCCGCTTTTGAAAGCAATAAACTCATTTATTATAGCAGTGTTTTAGTGGCAGGTTTAACAGCTTTTTATATGTTCAGATTGTATTTTAACATTTTTTGGGGAGAAGACAGAAAATACAAACATACGCCACATGAATCTCCGCTAACAATGACCATTCCACTTATATTTTTAGCATTTATGAGTATTGCACCAGGTTATATTCCTTTTAGTAACTTTATAACTGCAGACCGTATGCCTTTTGAAGCCCATTTAAATTTGCCTTTGGCTGCAATAGCTTCTTCAGTAGGAATTATCGGAATTATTTTAGCATTTATTTTCTATAAAAAACCAAACGATTTGCCTGAAAGATTCGCAAATGCTCTTGGTTTCATTTATAAGTGGATTTACAACAAACTTTATTTTGACGAATTATACATCTTCGTCACAAAGAAAATACTTTTTGGAATTGTGGCTTTTTCAGCATCTTGGTTCGATAAAAATGTGGTGGACAGTTCTATGATTGGCATTGGAAATGTAACTGTTTCCGTTTCAAATAAAATTAAGGGAATGCAATCGGGTAAATTACAGGATTATGCGATGTCTTTTGTAGGTGGCATAGTTGTAATTGCGATGGTTATTTTTTATATATGGATAAATTAATTTAATACAATGGATATTTTATCACTTTTTGTAATAGTGCCGCTTTTAATTGTTTTAGCTTTAACTTTTTTTGCTAAAGATTTAAAACAAGCAAGACTCATATCGGCAATAGGAATGGGAATTCAGTTTGCCATGTCCATAAATTTAATCTTTGCTTACATAAAAGAAAGGGCTGTAAATACAGATCTGATGGTTTTTACCAAGGATGTTGTTTGGTATGAAACTTTTAATATTCATTATAGTATTGGGGTGGATGCCATTTCGGTAGTGATGATTGCCTTAACGGCAATTGTACTATTTGCAGGAGTATTTATTTCTTGGAAAATTGATGATTTGCCTAAGGAATTCTTTATATCGCTAATCGCTTTGTCATCGGGTGTTTTTGGCTTCTTTATTTCAACCGACCTGTTTACCATGTTTGTATTTTACGAAATAGCCGTAATTCCAATGTATTTGCTGATAGGTATTTGGGGTTCTGGACCAAAAGAGCATTCTGCTATGAAATTAACGTTAATGTTAATGGGTGCTTCAGCCGTTTTATCCGTTGGAATTTTGGGTATTTATTTCAATTCAAATGCTGATGGTGGTGTATTGACCTTTAATATATTTGAGATTGCGCAAGTAAACATACCAGAAGCTGCACAAAACATATTTTTCCCAATGGTATTCATTGGTTTTGCAGTAATCGGTGCTTTATTTCCATTCCATACTTGGTCACCTTCGGGGCACGCTTCCGCACCAACAGCCGTTTCAATGTTACACGCAGGGGTGCTTATGAAATTAGGTGGTTATGGGGTATTTAGAATTGCAATGTACTTATTGCCAGTTGGCGCATTAAACTGGTCCGATTTTTTCTTGGTCTTAGCAGCTTTCGGAGTTATCTACGGAGCCTTTGGTGCCATTATGCAAAAGGATTTAAAATATGTGAATGCTTACGCATCCGTAAGCCACTTGTCTTTGGTTTTATTCGCCTTGTTAATGTTTAACAGAACTGCTTGGACTGGTGCAATCATTCAATCATTGTCGCACGGATTGTTAACAGCCATGTTCTTTGCTTTAATCGGCATGGTTTACGGAAGAACGCATACGCGGGAAATTTCAAAATTAGGTGGTATTATGAAAGTATTGCCTTTTATTGGTGCCATTTATGTAATTACAGGTTTGGCTTATTTAGGTTTGCCAGGCTTTAGTGGTTTTGTGGCTGAAATGACGGTATTTGTTGGTGCCTTCCAACATCCAGATATGTTCCGCAGAATATTGACCGTTGTGGTGGTTTCTTCTATTGTGGTAACGGCCGTTTATATTTTAAGAATGGTGGGCAAAATAATGATGGGACCTTTATCAAATGAGGAATACAAAGATTTGCCAAAAGCAACCTGGTTCGAAAAAACTGGATTGATATTATTGCTGATACCTGTTATTATGATTGGTGTTTTGCCATTGGGATTAAGTGAAATGATAAAAGAAAGTCTTCAACCGTTCCTTGAACGATTGTTATAAAAATTATATAAGATGAATTTAGAAAGTTTTCTATTAATGCGCTCGGAAATAGGATTGTTGGCAATATTGATATTGTTAATCATATTCGAAATATTTTCTAACAAAAAACAAAAAGCAGCTGTAATTCCATTTGCCATAATTTTATTGGCTATCAATACCGCTCTTGGCTTTTTGCCATTAGAATCAGGTGAATTATTTGGTGGCATGTTTAGAACAAATGCGCTTTTATATTTCTTTAAAACAACCTTAAGTTTGGGCGTTTTAATTTTATTGCTGCAATCGGCCGACTGGCTTAAAGAAAAAGTGGTCGATGAAAACAAAGCCACGGAATTTTTTATATTGATTATATCA
>JAQVGD010000079.1 GCA_028696945.1 Lutibacter sp. | reverse complement strand
AAACCAATATTACTAAAAATTGCACCCGATTTAAATACCATACAATTAGATGAGGTAATTGACTTGGTTACGGAAACAAAAATTGCAGGTGTGGTGGCTTCAAACACTTCCATACACCGTGAAGGCCTGAAAGCTTCTACAGCACAATTGACAGCAATCGGAAATGGTGGTTTAAGTGGAAAACCCATTAAAGATAGAAGCACACAGGTTATTAAATATTTGGCCACAAAATCCAATAAAGCATTCCCCATTATAGGTGTTGGGGGCATTCATTCGCCTGAAGACGCTCTGGAAAAATTAAATGCCGGTGCCGATCTGGTTCAAATTTATACCGGATTTATATATGAAGGTCCTGCCTTGGTTAAGAAAATTAATAAGGCAATTTTAATAAGACCAATCTGTTAAATGTTAGTTTCCTATTTCTGGGTTTTATTATTTTCAACAATATAACCCATCATTTTTTTAATCAGGTGAACCCTGTCAACACCTCTAACATTGTGCTCATGCATTGGATAGGTGAAAAAATCGATTTGGACTTTTTGTTTTACGGCTTCCTGCAACAACGTCATACTATGCTGAGGAACCACGGTTGGATCGATACTTCCGTGAATCAGCAACAATTTACCGTCTAAATTTTTTATATAATTGTGAACTTTTGCTTTTTCGTAACCCTCAGGGTTTTCTTGAGGCGTATCCATATAGCGCTCGCCGTACATCACTTCATAATATTTCCAGTCAGTTACTGGTCCGCCCGCAACAGCAGTGGTAAATACACCTGGATTTCGAAGCATTAAACTGGTTGTCATAAATCCGCCAAAACTCCAGCCATTTACCGCTATTCTATCGCTGTCAACAAAATCTAGTGATTTCAAATAGTCAACACCGGTAAGTTGATCCTCCATTTCAACATCGCCTAAATGGCGATGAATCACACTTTCAAATGCAAAACCTCTATTTTCAGAACCTCTGTTGTCGAGTGTAAAAACAATATAATTTTCTAAAGTTGCAAAGGCAGTCATCCATAAACTAGAACCTCCCAACCAGGAATTTGTGACCAATTGCGCATGAGGACCACCATAGACGTACAGCATAACAGGATATTTTTTTGTAGCGTCAAAATTGGCGGGTTTTGTGATTTTTGCGTACAAATCGGCACCGTCATTTCCTTTTAATGTTACAAACTCGGTTGTTCCTATTTTATAATCTTTCAGCGGATTTTCAGCATTGAATATGGAAGTTGATTTTCCTTTTTTTGTGGCGATAATCTCAATATTTGTAGGGATGCTCAAACTGCTGTAGTTATCGATTAAATAATTTCCGTTGGTGTTTAATTGGGTTGAGTGTGTGCCGCTTATTTTTGAAAGTTTGGTGTATTTTCCTGTTTTTAAATTCACTTTAAAAGCATGCGTTTCTCTTGGATCAGTTCCAGTTCCTGAAATAAATACATTTTTTCCGTTTTCATCAAAACCTAAAATTTCGGTCACTGGCCAATTAAAATTGGTGACTTGTTTTACGAGTTTTCCATCGGTTGTATAGTGGTATAAATTCATAAATCCGTCACGCTCGCTAAACCATAAAAAGTTGGTATTGCTGTTGGGTAAAAACATGGCATCGTGTTCTGGTTCCGTCCATTTGTCGTTGGTTTCTTCAAATAACGTGTTCACTTTTTTACCTGTTGAAACCTCGTAACGATTGTACCAGACATGGTTTTGTCCCCGATTTATTTCGGCAACCAAAATATATTTTTCATCAGGTGTCCACGATAAATTTGTCAAATAATGTTCATCTGAAGTATCAATAGTCAAGTAAATATTATTTTTTGTTTTTAAATTATAAATGCCAATTTTGGCAATTTCACTTCCTTGTCCGGCCATAGGATACTTTATATTTTTTAGGGAAGCAGGATAAGTGGTTATGTCTATCAAAGGATAATCTGTAACATTGCTTTCATCTTTTTGATAAAATGCCAAATAATTTCCTTCAGGACTCCAAAAAGTTCCTTTCACAATGCCAAATTCACTTCTGTGAATGGCTTGTCCCGAAACAATGTTTTTATCTTCAATGCTGGTTACCGAAATTTTTGGATTTGTAGCTGTACCGATATATAAATTGTTGTTTAAGGTGTAAGCAATTGCCTTGGCTTTGGAATTGTACTCATTATTTTCTGCTTTTTCATCAAAAGAAATTGTTGTTTTTTTAATACTGTTCCTATAATCAAAAACTTCAATGGCATTTCCATTTCTGAATGTAAAATCTGTCGATGTGATTTCCATTAAATAAGGAAATCGCGTTAATTCCGGATAGCTTTTTTGAAGAACAGACAGCGGCATGTTTTTGGTCACATTATTCGAAACGGCATCCGTAAAAATTAAAGCATTGTCTTTTTGAAAAATGTAGGTGTCGGATTTATTAACCCATTGAAGATCAGTTAATGACGCTGGATTTAATCCTTTTTGATAGCCTAAAACAGCATCTTCAAGACTTAAGGTTGTTTGTTGTGAAAATCCTAAAATAAAAGTGCATAAAAACAGAAATGAAAATATTTTTTTCATAAGAAATATTGGTTTTTTATAAATGAATGCTAAAATATGTAATTATAATTTTTTTTGTATTGACACTTATCAGTTTGCCCTAAAAATCTAATCTGGCCATGATAGGAAAATGGTCTGAAAATCTCACGTCATAAGTTTTGAAATTATTGACTTTTATTCGGCTATCAGTTAAAATATAATCGATACGTACAGGTAATTTATAATCGAAAGTTCCTCCAAAACCTTTGCCGGCAACTTCAAAAGCGTCGTTTTTGCCTTTTCTTAATTGATGGTAAACATAGGAAAAAGCCGTGTTGTTAAAATCTCCGCAAATAATGGATTTATAGGTAATTTTTTCTTGATGAAGCATGATTAACGAAACCTGATTGACCTGAATTTTAAATGCCTTTTGTACGCGAGTTCTAAATTTTTCTGAATTTTCTTGGGTAAAATAATCGTCCTTCGGATCTAAACTTAAACTTTCGAGATGAATATTATAAACGCGAACGGTATCGTTGTTCTTTACGATATCGGCAAAGATTGCATTGTTTCCCGTATTCGAAAAATTTAGGGATCCGGAATTTATGATTTTAAATTTCGAAAAAATGGCATGACCAAGACGGTTGTTCTTATTGCTTACTTTTATGTACTCATAAGGATATTTTAATCCTTCTTTTAAGGATGGATGAAATTCCTGAATGCATAAAATATCTGGCTCTTTAGAATTGATGAAATCATAAATTTTTTCATCCACATTTTTTTCCTTAATCCATTTATATAGGTTGAACATTCTTACGTTATAACTCATAATTTTCACGTCATCTGTCAGCAATACTTCTTTTTCTTTAAAGGTGTAAAATTTTGCAACATACTGATAACCAATAGCCAATACAAAGATGGAAAGAAAAATCTGTTTTTTTAGCCGAATTAGCCAATAGACTGAAAACAAGATATTAACGGCAATTAAAACAGGAATTAGCAAGCTTATAAATGCAAAAAATGAAATAGTAAGCGGGGAAATATAATAATTTAGATAGGATAAAAGCAGCAATGTGGCGAAAAGCGAATTCAGGATAAAAATAAATTTATCAAAAAGGGCTAAATTTTTCATAGTTTATTCTTTTCCAGATCTAAATAAAAAGTCTTTTTCTTCTTGCGATAAGCTTTCATAACCTGATTTGCTTATTTTGTCTAAGATATCATTAATTTTTCGTTGTTTTGTTTTTGAAACTTGTTCCGAAGGACTTTTTTTCCCCGATTTATAAACCGTTTTTAAAGGACCGGATTTTTTTGTTTTGAAGGCATTCGCAAAAAAATCTAAAATACTTTCTAGCCATTTCCCAAGATCATTGCCTTTTTCCAGTTGATTTGCATAAATAAATCCGAAAGTCGCACCTCCCAAATGGGCAATTGCACCACCGTTATTTGCAGTTGCCAATTGCAAAATGCTTAAAACCACCCAAATAGCGGCTAAAACCCATAATTCAACACTGCCAATAAATCGTAATCTGAGCGCATAACGAGGTATTTTTGTAGCCAACGCCACAAAAATGGCACTTACTGCTGCGGATGCTCCTCCAAGAGATGCCCCAACTTTTGACGTGAAATAATAATAGGATAAAAAGGTTATTCCCCCCACAATTATACCTGAAAAGTAACAATTTATAAATTGTTTTTTACTGTAAAAATCCATAAACAAATTCCCAACATAATATAAAACAAGCAGATTTGACAATACATGAAATAAACGTTCATGAATGAAAGCGTAGGAAATAAGTGTCCAAGGTTTTGATAAAAAACTATTAAAATCTGCAGGCAATGCCAACCATTGCAAACTGAATGCTGTAAATAAAACGGTGGTTAAAAAGAAAAATACATTGAGGTATATTATTTTTTCAACTGCGTTGGCGTTGTGATAAGCATTTTTTATGTCGTTTATAATCGTCAATTTAGTTCCATCGTTTAAATTGGTTTTGTTTCCAGTACCAAGCAATTATAAATCCGATTAAAGCTCCGCCTATATGTGCAAAATGCGCGATGTTTCCAACAGAATATTTTGTAATTCCGAAGAATAAATCGCCCAAAATAATTAATGGAATAAAATATTTTGCGGAAATAGGCACTGGGAAAAAGATCAATGCCAATTTTGCATTTGGGAATGCCATGCCAAATGCCACTAAAATTCCATAAACAGCACCTGATGCTCCAATAGCTGGGGTATGGTAAGTGGCATAAAACTCTGAAAGATGAGCACTGGAAATTGTTTCTAAAATTTGTGGATTGTAACTTCCGGTATTCAAAATGCTTTGAATGTCGGCTCCTGTTAAACCAATGCTAACCAATTGGTTATAAACCGAATTGAATTGGTAATAATTAACCAATGTATAAATTATTCCTGCACCCAAACCAGCAGAAAGATAGAAGAATATAAATCTATTTCTTCCCCACATTTGTTCCAATGGGGTTCCAAATGCCCATAAAGCATACATATTAAACAAAATATGTGCGAACCCACCGTGCATAAACATATGCGTTAAAAATTGCCAAAATCCGAATTTTTCATTTTCAGGAAAATACAAGGCAAATAAGCTTTGTAGATTTAAATTCGGTATTAATTGCGGTAAAATAAAGAGTATTATATTTATGATTATAATATGTTTGACCGCTTCTGTTAATCTTCCCATAATTTTATTTTATTAACAAGGATTAGTTGTTAAATTTTTTATCAATTTCTTCAATATCTACTGTGATAAATATCCTTTTTCCAAAAGGAGAACTATCTGGTTGTTTGCACAAAAATAGTTTATTTACAATATCTTCTTGCTCTTTTAGGTCAAGTTTTGTGCCTGTTTTAATGGCGAGACTTTTAGACAAGCTTTTTGCCATCAAATCAACTTGGCTAAAATTGGTGTTTGGAATGTCGTTTTTAATGTCTTCCAGCAAGTGTTCAATAATGCCCGTAATTTGACTTTCAATAATATTTATCGGCATTCCCATAACAACAATAGTGTCGTTTAAAATTTCGCCAAATAAAAAACCTATGGATTCTAATTCCGCTTTTATTTCTTTGATCAGCACAATATCCGAAGTGTTGAAGGACAATTCTAAAGGGAACAGCAATTGCTGGCTCATGGCATCTTTTAAGGTAATGTTCTGTAAAAATTCTTCATATAAAATTCGCTGATGCGCCAATTGTTGGTTGATATAGACAATTCCTGATTTGATGCTGCTTACAATATATTTTTTGTGGACCTGATAGGTTTTGCTGTTATCTTTTTCTTCTGAAAATAAACCTGCATCAACTGTTTCTGATTTAAAATTGATGTTGGTGCTGTCGAGGCCGTTGTAAAGGCTTTCCCATTCCATTTTTTTTTCTCTTCTGTAGGGAAATTGAATGGGTTTTTGTATTTCTGATTTAAACGGATTAAAATCATGATTCACTATTACCCTCGGATTTGGTGCATTTTTATCTTTTAGATTATAAGGTGTGTCGAGGGTTGCATCGCGTTCAAAATCGAGAATTGGACCAACATTATATTGACCTAAACTGTGTTTTACCGTTGAACGTAAAATAGCATAAAGTGTTTTTTCGTCATCAAATTTTATTTCCGTTTTGGTTGGATGAATATTGATGTCGATACTATTTGCAGGAACGGTCAGGTATAAAAAGTAGGTTGGATAATGTCCGCCAGAGAGTAAATTTTCAAAAGCGCTTGAAACAGCGTGATTTAAATAGGAATTTTTAATAAAGCGGTCATTTACAAAAAAAAATTGCTCGTCCCTTTTCTTTTTTGCGAATTCTGGTTTTGTAACAAATCCCTTAACTTCAACCAAATCGGTAATTTCATGAATTGGAACTAACTTTTCATTCGTTCTTTTTCCTAAAATAGCGACAATACGTTGGCGTAAATTGCCAGTGCTTAAATTATATATTTCATTTTCATTGTGGTAAAATGAAAAAGCAATGTTTGGATGCGCCAAGGCCACGCGTTGAAATTCATTTACAAGATGTCGCGTTTCAATGGTATTGGATTTTAAGAAATTTCTTCGAGCGGGAATGTTGTAAAATAAGTTTTTAACGGCAACGGAAGTTCCTGTAGGCGTTGAAATATTTTCTTGTGAAATTAAATTACTTCCTTCAATTTTTAAACATGAACCCAATTGCTGGTTTTCTTGTTTTGTTTTTAACTCCACATGGGCAATTGCCGCGATGGAAGCCAATGCTTCACCCCGAAAACCTTTTGTGTGCAAATTGAATAAATCTTCAGCCTTTTTTATTTTTGAAGTTGCGTGGCGTTCAAAACTCAGGCGCGCATCGGTCTGGCTCATTCCTTTGCCGTTATCTATAACCTGAATAAGCGTTTTTCCAGCTTCTTTAACAATAAGTTTAATAATGGTGGCTTCTGCATCAATGGCGTTTTCCAACAGCTCTTTTACGACGGATGCAGGTCTTTGAACAACTTCACCTGCCGCAATTTGATTTGCAACGTGATCGGGCAATAACTGGATGATATCGGCCATTAAAATAATTTATGTAATTCAAGAATGTAGGCGGCGATACCTACTAAAAGTGCAATGATAACAGCCAATCGTAGATTTGCGGATCGGTTTGTTGCACTCCTTTTATTTTTTATCCATTCGTTTTTCAAATTATTTTTTGAAAGACTTATTCTTGGAATTTCGGTATCATTTACATCATGATTGTGATATTTCTTTTCCAAATTTCGCAAACGTTCTTTGCGCTCGTCATAATAACGAGGCTTATAATTAAAAACATAATGTGAGCTAGGCTTAAATAATTTACCAAACATAAAATAAAATTAACCAGTAAAAATCAAAATTACTGAATTAAAAAGTTGTGGTCAAGTTTTGTGGATAATAAGGTTGTTAAAACGTTGTTAATGCAGCCATTTTTATAGCTGCAATAGCACATTCCACTCCTTTATTCCCGTGTTTTCCGCCAGAGCGGTCAATAGATTGCTGTTTGGTATTGTCGGTTAACACGCAAAAAATAACAGGAACATCGTATTTAACATTCAAATCTTTTATGCCTTGGGTTACGCCTTCACAAACAAAATCGAAATGTTTAGTTTCCCCCTGAATAACATTTCCAATGGCGATTACTGCATTTAATTTTTGGGTTTCCAACATGTGTTTACAGCCAAAAACAAGTTCAAAACTTCCTGGAACATTCCATCGCAAAATATTTTCTTTTAGAATTCCGTTTTCCAGCAGCGTTTGTTCGGCTCCAAGATATAAATTTTCTGTAATGTCAGAATTCCATTCAGAAACAACAATCCCAAATCGAAGATTTTTCGAATTTGGGATTGTTGCTTTATCGTAATCTGATAAATTAGTTGTAGCCATTTAGCTTTTATTTTTTTGATGCAAAAGCCGCTTTACTGATATAGATGTCAATGTTTTTAGCCTCTTCAGCGTTAGGATAATCGGTTTTTATTCTTTCAAACAATTCTTTGGCTTTAGAAAAGTTTTCTAATTCCATCGCCGTATTTCCTGCTTTGAAAAGAAATAGTGGTGTAGAAAAATTATTATTTTTTAATGTTGCTGCCTTCACATAATAGTCAAAAGCATCTTGTGGTTGGTTGATATCGGCAAAAGCATCACCAATAGCACCTTTTGCGGTTGGACCCAACAATTCATCATCCGAAGAAAAATCCTCCAAATAGTCGATGGCTTCTTTATATTTTTTTAATTTCAGGTAAGAAATTCCGGCGTAATAGTTTGCTAAATTTCCTGCTTTTGTGCCGCTGTATTCGTCTGCAATGTCAATAAATCCATATTTTCCATCAGCACCGTTAAGGCTTAATGTGAATAATGAATCTGCAGCCACAGAATTGCTTATGGCGTTTTCAAAATAAACTTTTGGGAATGCCAATTCATTTGCTGCTTCTTTTTCTTTAGGTGCTTTCACGTATTTCTGATAAGCCAAATATCCTAAAATTGAAGCGACTACAAGTCCTAAAATAATAAAAATGATATTTTGGTTTTTTATGATGAATTGCTCTGATCTTGAAGCTGTCTCGTCTAAAGTTTTAAAAACTTCAGCCGTAGTCGATTTATCTTCAATACTATTCTTAGCATCTTTTGCTTTCTTTCCAGTCTTTTTGTATGTTGCCATTTCTTAGAAATTTGTAGGCGCAAAAATAGAATTTTTAATTGGAAAGTAAAAATGCAATTGTGTCTAAATTTTCATTTATTTTCAATAATTTTAAACTTTCAAAAAAAATAGATGCATTTACAAAAAATAACACTGGTTAATTTTAAAAATTTCGAGTTCCTAACGTATGATTTTCAGGAAAAAATCAATTGTTTTGTGGGAAATAACGGTGTTGGAAAAACAACCGTTTTAGATGCTATTTATTACCTGTCTTTTGCCAAAAGTTACTTCAATCCGGCAGCCACGCAGAATATTAAGCATTCTGAAGAGTTTTTTATGATTGAAGGCGAGTATCAAATAAATGATAAAATTGACAATGTTGTTTGTAGTTTAAAGCGAGGAAATAAAAAGGTGGTAAAACGAAATGGCAAGAACTATGAAAAATTTTCTGAACATATTGGTTTTTTGCCTTTGGTTATTATTTCTCCTGGCGACAGTGATTTAATTGTGGAAGGAAGTGATACGCGCAGAAAATTTATGGACAATGTAATTTCGCAATCCGACAAATTGTATTTACAAACCATCATTAAATATAATAAAGTGCTTGCGCAACGAAACTCCTTGTTGAAATATTTTGCCGCAAATCGCACTTTTGATGCACTAAACTTAAAAGTGTATGATGAGCAGTTGGAATCTTACGGAAATGTTATTTTTAAAAAGAGAACCGAATTTTTGGAAGTGTTTATACCCATTTTTAAGGAACGTTATGCAGCGATATCCTCGAGCAAAGAACAAGTGAGTTTGGTGTATAAAACGCAGTTGGATGAAGGAAATTTGTTGGCATTGTTTGCGCAGAATATGGAAAGGGATCGGGTGTTGCAATATACCAGTGTTGGAATTCACAAAGATGATCTGTCTTTTGAAATTGACGGATATCCAATTAAAAAATTCGGATCGCAAGGACAACAAAAATCGTATTTAATTGCCTTAAAACTGGCACAATTTGATTTTATAAAATCACAGGCCAACATAAAACCAATTTTATTGCTGGATGATATTTTTGATAAATTAGATGATTTACGCGTAGAGCAACTTATAAATTTGGTAAATAATGACGAATTCGGACAACTATTTATCAGCGATACGCACAAACAGCGAACCGAAGATGTGGTAAAAAAAACAAACCAACCTTATAAAATATTTCAATTGTAATGGCCAAACGTTTAAATGAATTTTTATCAATGGAAGATTTGATGAAAGATGTTATTAAAGAAAATAAGCTAACCAAAGGCTTGAACCAAATTTCTGTAAAAGAAGCTTGGGCAAAACTGATGGGAAATGGTGTGGTTTCTTATACCAGTAAAGTTGAATTAACCGGAAAAACATTGGTGGTAAAATTGAAATCTTCCGTGTTGCGCGAAGAACTGAGTTATGGCAAGGAAAAAATCATAAAAATGATGAACGAAGAATTGGGAGAAACGCTCATTTCTAAAATTATTTTGAGTTGATAAAAAAACCATTGTGAAAAACAATGGTTTTTTTTGATATTAAAGGTTAAATATTAAAAGTTAAAAGTCTTTTGTCATAAATAACATTATTATTTCAATCAAACTCCCTTTCTCCCGATAGCCATCGCGACGGAAAGTTTACCTACCGAGGTAGGGGTTGGGGATAGGATTAAAATATTTCTCTTCCTGAAAAATGAAAAGCACCTTCAATCGCTGCATTTTCATCGCTGTCCGAACCATGAACAGCATTTTCTCCCATAGAAGAAGCGTATAATTTACGGATGGTGCCTTCAGCTGCATCGGCAGGATTGGTTGCGCCGATTAACACACGAAAATCTTCGACCGCATTTTCTTTTTCTAAGATTGCGGCTACAATAGGTCCGCGTGTCATAAATTCGACCAATTCGCCAAAAAATGGACGTTCGCTGTGGACTTCATAAAATTTCTCAGCATCAGCCACTGTCATTTGTGTCATTTTAATTGCCGCAATTCTAAAACCTGCAGTGTTAATTTTTTCCAATATTGCCCCAATATATCCTTTTTCAACGGAATCAGGTTTCAACATGGTAAACGTTCTGTTTGTTGCCATTTCTAATTGTCTTTAATTTTTAAAATCGCCGCAAAGATACTATTTTCTGTGTAAAGTTGTTGCGAAACCCTTAATTTTGGGTTTAATCAATTTAACATTAATTTTCTGCAGCATTAAAATACTTCCATAAAAATTAAAATATAATAACTTCCGGTTAATACAAACACAATACCAGCAATTATACGCATTGCTTTTTCAATTTTTGTAATTCTGGTGTAAAAAGGGCTCACGCTATTGGCCGTAAATACCAATAAATAGGTAAAAAGCAATACTGGCAACCCTGTTCCGAAAGCAAAGATTATGGGTAAATACAAACCATCAATACTTGAAATAGTCATGGGAATCAACATCCCAAAATACAAAGCACCGCTGTACGGACAGAAAGCCAACGCAAAAACGGCTCCTATTAAAAAGGAACCCAACAAACCTTTATTTTGAAATTTTTCAGCTAATTTATCGGTAAAATTTACTTTGTTGAAGAAATTTAGCCGAATAACATTCAGCATAATTAAACCGATAACAATAAGCAACGGGCCTAAATATTTTTCGCCATTTTGGTTAAAAAAACGAGCGACATGGAATTTGCTTGCGCCAAAAAATAAAATGAAACCTATAGTTGTATAAGTAAATGCCCTGCCAAGGGAATATAAAATTCCGCTTAAAAATACCTTTCTTTTACTCGCAATATTTTTAGAAATATAAGCTGTAGCGGTAATGTTTGTGGCAAGCGGGCAAGGACTTATGGCAGTCATAAGGCCGAGCACAAATGCAGACAATATAGGAATGTTGTTATTTTCTAACAGCGTTTGCAAAAAACCCATCTATAAATCTTTAAGCTGGGTGGCAATTGTTTGCTTTAGTGCAGAAGAAAATGCTTTTTGGTCGTTGCCATTCATAAAAGCAAAATTGGTTAAATCAATCTGATTTTCTTTGCCATTATTAATCACATTTAAAAATAGGCCAGTTCCTGAAGCTTCAAATTTTTCGGCTACTTTTTCGTTTTCTTTTTTATCTACATTAATTATTTTAAAAATAATTTTACCGGTTTTTAATTCATTGGCAAAATAAGTATCCAGCGTGTATTTTGTGTTTGCTTCAATGGCCTTACAGGTCATACACCTATTTGTAGAGTGAAAATCAATAACTTCAATACTGTTTTGTTTTGACTGATTTTCAGCAGCTTTGTTTTGTGCCTTTCCTGTACAGGAAAATAAAAACAGGCTTACAATTAGCGTTGATAAAATAGGTAGCTTTTTCATTGAGATAGATTTAAGTGGTTATAAAATTAGATTAAATAAATAGCCAGAAATAATAATGAAAAGGGTTACTGTTCCAAAGAAAATTCCGATTAATTTAAGTGTCATTACTTTTTTAAGCAACGTGGCTTCAGGAATTGAAAGTCCGACTGTTGCCATCATAAAAGCAATAGCCGTTCCCAAGGGGATTCCTTTTGCGACAAAAACTTGAATAACCGGAACAATCCCGGCTGCATTGGCATACATTGGCACAGCAAACAAAACCGTCATTGGAACTGTCCACCAAGCGCCACTTCCCAAATACTTAGCAAAGAAATTTTCAGGAACATAGCCGTGCATGGCAGCGCCAATACCAACACCAATAACAATATACAACAAAACACCTTTTACAATATCCCAGGCACTTTTGGTAATTTCTGGCAAACGCTGTTTAAATGTTCTTTTTTCTTCTTCATATTCGGCATTTGATTTTTCAGCATTTGTCAAAATATTTTTTACCCAGTCAGTTAAATATATTTCTAAATTTAATTTTCCCAATAGCCAACCGCCAATAGTTCCCAATAAAATTCCTGAAATGGCATAGATTAAGGTAACTTTTAACCCAAACAACCCAAGAAACATGGCAATAGCCACTTCATTTACCAAAGGAGACGTAATCAAAAAAGAAAAAGTAACCCCCAAAGGAATCCCTCCATGAACAAAACCTATAAAAAGAGGCACTGATGAACAGGAGCAAAAAGGAGTAATTGCCCCAAATATGGAGGCAAAGAAATATTCCAGTCCGTAAAGCTTATTGCGGTTTAGGTAGTTTTTTAGTTTTTCAATTGGAAGGTAAGTATTTACAATACCCATTAAAAAAACAATAACAAACAGCAATATTAAAATCTTGATAGTGTCGTAAACGAAAAAATTGAGAGATTTACCTAAATGCGTTTCTGCTCCAATGCTAAAAACGGTGTAAATTAGCCAATCCGCCAATTTTTGAACCCAATCAAACATAGTCAGGTTATTTAGCAACAATTACTTTCAGAACAACCACAGTCAGAGGTTTCCGATTCCTTTATTTGTAAATTATCCATTAACAGTGCCGTAATTTCCGCCTTCGATGGAACTCTTCCTTTTGTTTTTACTTCATTATTAATCACAACAGCAGGTGTGGACATCACATTGTATTTCATAATTTCCATAATATCTTCCACCTTTTCAATAGTGGCGTCAATCTTATTTTCAGCGACCACTTCTTGCACAACAGCGGTGGTTTGTTTGCATTTCGGACAACCTGTCCCCAAAATTTTTATTGATATACTCATCATTTTATGTTTTATATGTTTATCGCAAATAGGCGAATTTATTGGTTTAAAAATTCATTCAAAATAATATTTTGGGCGTTTCCCTGCGGGTCGGGCTTTTCGTTCCAATCTGTCATTGCGAGCTGAGCGTGGCAATCTATTGAATATATTACTTCACAAACTCGCAATGCCAGGATTTCCTCTTCAATCCCTAACGCAAATCGTTTCCAAAC
>JAQVGD010000266.1 GCA_028696945.1 Lutibacter sp. | reverse complement strand
CAAAAGGAATTCCAGCGAACTCGGAATAAAAGTATCTAACGGCTCTTATGCTAACACCTTCTTCGCTATTATGATCGGGACTCATCCTATTAGAAGTTACCCAAATTTCACCTGCGCATATATTATCTCCTTTAATCAGAATTCCATTATGCACTAAACCAGCACCAAAACCTGTTCCTATTGTCATCCCGCAAACATTATGGTATCGTTTTGAGCTGCCTTTATCCTGCAATTTTGAATTGATAAATGGTAAGGATCCAGCCAGAGCCTCGCCATAAGCGTATAAATCGCCATCGTTATTGATAAAAACTGGAACTTTAAAAATTTCTTCTAGCATAGGTCCAAGAGCTACTCCACCTTTAAAACCAGTTAGATTATGCAAATCTCCAATTATTCCATTTTTAAAATTGGCCGGACCGGGAAAAGCAAAGCTAATTGCATCAAAATCGTTGTTTGATTGATTTTTAAGTTCGGTAAATCCATCAATGATATTCTTAAGGCATAAATCTAGGTTATCACCATTTGATGGTTTTCTGATGGATGTTCCAGTTCGCTTTCCATCTGTAATTGCAGAAAATACAAAGTTTGTCCCTCCTGCATCTAGTGTAAGTACTTTCATAAATAACAATTCTTAGTGCCAAAAATAAGAAATTTATTGGAAGATGTTACGGAAAAGTTTGTTTTATCATAGCAAACACATACTTTTCTTTTGTCATGGTTTTTGGTTTGCTAGCGCCCCAAAAACACAAGCCAAAAGAGATTCATTTGCATATTTTAACCCTTGACTAGGCAACAATACAATTTTATCATCTTCACCGACGTTTGCACTGCCTCCATAAAATTCTCAAACTACAGAAATAATGCAAGTCGGCATCGCAAAGTCTATTATACTGCACAATCCTTTTTAACTTTCCATCATCCGCCCTAGCGGTTATGGAAACGTTGAAAAGACAACAAAGTAAAAAAATTACAATTTATCATCTTCACCGACGTATGCACTGCCTCCAAGATACTGGCAATAAAATGAAATAATGCAAGTCGGCATTGCAAAGTCTATTATACTGCACAATACTTTTTAACTTTCCATCATCCGCCCTAGCGGTTATGGAAACGTTGAAAAGTCGACAAAGTAACAAATTACATTTTTATCATCTTCACCGACGTTTGCACTGCCTCCATAAAATTCTCAAACTACAGAAATAATGCAAGTCGGCATTGCAAAGTCTATTATACTGCACAATCCTTTTTAACTTTCCATCATCCGCCCTAGCGGTTATGGAAACGTTGAAAAGTCGACAAAGTAATATTTATTCTATAATAATATTTAAAATGGGCTTCTCAATAATATCGTCACTATAATCATGGAATTTCTCAAATTCATCATAAGTCTCAAAATATGAAACAAATTTACTTTCGTTGAAATTTATATTTAAGTTTCTATTATTCCCAAGATGAGAAGACCATGGATATTCTAATGGGTGATTTACAAAGCCATGTTTTACAGGATTGTTATGAATATAAACTATTAAATTTTTGAAGTAACTACTGTTGTCAACTAATTTTCTTTCATAGTTTTTATTTACGAGACTACCTTCACGTTCGTGTTTCATATTAAACCATCGAGAATACGAATTAAAAAAATGTTTAAACATTTCTACCGGTTTTGGCTTTGCTAATAATTGTTGATTTCCAGTGTTCGTAAAGAAAGTTGCCCATTTTTTTGCATGGTCACTATTTTTTGATTGCCGAAAGTCTAAAAACCCAATTTCACTCTCTTTTTTAATATATACAAGTAAATGGAAATGGTTTCTTAGCAAAACCCATGAAATAATAACTGCAATTGGATTTAAATATATATCCATCTTATCAAGAAAATCTAAATAATCTTCCTCACAAGTAAAAATATTTTCGGAATTGACTCCTCTATTGTATATATGATAATACCTACCGTTTTCAAGTTTTAGTGCCATATGTTTTTTATACTATTAGTCTAACTTTGATTTGGTTCTACCACGAATTTAATGGAAAATGTTAATTTTGAAGCATAATATTATTAGAAGAGTTTATGTTTTCGGAGCAATTTTTTGATCTATTATTGAACCTAGACGATAAATGGAAAGTTGAAAGAGTTTACGTAAATGTTCAAACAGAAGAAGTTGATATTTTCGTTAGTTATACTAACTCTCAAGCGTTAGATCCTGACACTTCTGAAGTTTGTTCTATCTACGATCATGCTCCAGCACGTCGCTGGCGGCACTTAGACACATTGCAATACAAGACTTATATAAATAGCAGTGTTCCTAGAATTATTAATGCTTTAGGGAAAATAAAGACTATAAGTGTTCCTTGTGCAGATAGTTACGAGCGTCATACTTATTTGTTTGAGCGTTTGGCTATCGACATTTTAAAGGCAACTAAAAATCAAACAAAAACTGCGGAGTTGTTAAAATGTGGATTTAACGTAATAAATAGAATCATTGGTATTTCAGTGAAAAGAGGTTTAGAAAGACGTCCAAAAGTTTTTGAATTTCCTCATTTAAGTATTGATGAAAAGTCCTTTAAAAAAGGCCATAAATACGTGACGATTTTAAGTGAGCCAATCTCTGGGACGGTAATAGAAGTCTCCGAAAATCGAGATTCTGATGCTGTGAAAAAAGTATTTGCAAAAACAGCCAACAACCAACTGGTCAAAGGCGTTAAGACAGTATGTATGGATATGTGGCAACCGTACATATCTACGGTTAAATATCTATTACCAGCAGCAGAAATTGTCCATGATAGGTTTCACCTTGTTAAATATCTAAATGACGCTGTAGATAAGGTTCGACGAAGGGAAGTGAAACATCAAACATCTTTAAAAAACACCAAATTCTTATTTTTAAAGAATCCAGAAAATCAAACAGAGACTCAAAGGATTAAATTTGAAGCTATTGCAAATGCAAACTATGAAGTAAGTCGTGCATGGAAAATAAAACAAAATTTCCGCGAGCTCTCAGGATGTAGTTCTCTCTCTCAAGCCTCTTCTCTATTATTAAACTGGATATCAGATGCTCTCAAACACAATATTGGTGTAATAACAAAAGTTGTCGAAATGTTTAAATCTCATTTTAGAGGCGTAACTAACGCAAT
>JAQVGD010000265.1 GCA_028696945.1 Lutibacter sp. | reverse complement strand
TACTGGTATTTCGCATTTGAAAATTTTCAGAAATTGAAAAAGGATAGCCTAAATAACTAATTTCTTCAAACTGTGAAGCCTCCTCTGCCCCGCGAATATTGGCCACAATCGCCAATAATTTACTTTGGGTATTACTCAAATCAAGTTTTGAAAGCACATCAGCAGTATCTCGCATTTGAGGTATTGCTTTTGGGGAAACAAAACTCCCAAAATCAATAGTATCAAAACCAACGCGAAGCAATGCATTTATATATTGTGCTTTGGCTTCTGTTGGGATAAAATGTGATTTTATGCCTTGCATGGCATCTCTCGGACATTCTATGAGTTTAACTTTTTTCATGGGTTTTCAAATATACAATATCCTACTAAAAAAAGAGTATGAAAAAAGCCATTCCAACAAAAACCAAGATTTTAACCCACTTCATTTTTGAGTTAAATGTTGGATTGTTATTTAAGTAGAAAGCAAATTTTCCCGAAAGTACAGAAACTAATGAAAAAATGATAAGAGATTGAATGATAAATATAATTCCCAACACATAAAATTGCACAATGGTATTTTGGGTTGAACTGTATAAAAATCCGGGAAAAAATGCCAAAAAGAAAATGGAAACTTTCGGATTTAAAACATTCATTATAAATCCCTGTTTGTACAAATTCAGAAAACTTCTTTTTTCAACCTTGGCATTTAAAGAAACTTCTTCATTTGAATTAAATGTTAAATAAGCCAAATATAACAGATACATTGCCCCAAATAATTTGATGGCGAAAAATATATTTTCCGACTGTTTTATCAATGCTGAAACGCCAAAAGCAACTAAAGAGGTATGGATAATTACGCCAGAAACCAATCCGAATGAAGTGATAATTCCGTATTTCTTGCCATTTGCCATACTCTGCACCAACACATAAATAATGTCTGGTCCCGGCATAATGGTAAGTAACATAGAAGCAACTAAAAACGATCCTAAAATTTCGTAATTCATTTAAATTTTTTACGATTTCAAAGTTATCTTTTTTTACCAAACAAAAAAACTTGTTTCGGCATTTTAAAATGGTCAAGCCAACTATTAAAAATATCGAAACAAGTTCTTAAAATTAGACTGTTTTATTGCATACAATCTTTGTGTTACTTTAATATTTAAAATTGAAACCCAGTTTAAAATTTCTGCCTTTGGTGGTATAACCAATGGTTTCCACATAACTTTCATTGAAAATATTAGTTGCGCCGATAAATATTGAAAATCGATCTTTTATCAAATTGTGGCTTGCAAATAAATCGACCAAACTATAGGCTTTTAAATTGATATTGTCTCCAGTTCCCCATTGATCAAAATAAGTTCTTTTGGAAATATTTTTAAAACGAAGCGACAAATAGGTGTTTTTTAGGCTGTTGCTTTCAATTAATGCTGTAAACTTATTTTTAGGAATGTAATCAGTATCAGAATTTTTATAAATATAGGTATGCCCAAATCTAAGTCTGGCTCCTTTTAAAACATCCACTTTAATTTCTGTTTCAACACCTTTGGCGTTTAATTTTTCATCAGAATTTGAATAGGTCACAAAATCAGGTAAAATAATGGCATTTTCTTCCTCTCTGTAAAAGAACACCGAATTGATTTCGATCTTCTTTTTTAAGGAAAAAATAAATCCGAACTCAACACTTTTATCTTCTTCGGGCTCTAAATCCACATTTCCATATTGAGAAAATAACTGGTAAGTGCTTGGCGCAATAAATGCGGTACTTAAAGAAGTTATCAATCTAAAATGAGTTGAAAAATTATAGGAAGGATTCACATTATAAACCCAATGATTTCCGTATTCGCTATGATTATTTAAGCGCGCACCAGCATTGATATTAAAACCAGATAAGGCATTGTAAACCACTGTAAAATAAGGGTCTATGTTATTATAATTCGCCAAGTCATCGCTTATATCGCCATAAGTACTGTTGGTTTGGTTGCTTTGTTTCTGGTAATTTACGCCTGTAATCAACTGAAATTTATCTGAAAATTTAAAATCATTTATTACCTCAACCGCAGATGTTTTTCCCGTGTATTCAAAATGGTCGGTAGCACTTGTCCAACTGTTAAATATGTTCAACATCCTGTCGTTTTTGTTGAAAGATACACTTGCCGACAACATTCCTTTTTCATAATTGAAGCTTGAAGAAAAGCCAAATCGAAGCTGCTCATTTTCTCCATTGTTAACATCTGAATCTAAAAAAGCTCCTGCATCAAAATCATAAATATCTTTGTCGTAATTGTTAAATAATTGAACATTAATTTTCTCATTAAATTTGTAACCCAAACGCACAAAAGTATTTGTTGCCACAAATTGGTCACTTTCAAATTTTACCGAGCTGTTTTTATCACTGGCTTCAGATAATCCATCAATATTGGAAAAATTTCCAGAAGCCAAATAACTGAATTTCTTTACAATTCCATTGATGGAAATATTTTGGTTGAAGTCCTTTAAATTCAATTTTGAATCGTTTTGGGAATTGTTGGTTCCCGCCGAAATTTCATAATCCATTGAAATTGGCTTATCCACAGGTTGTTTTAATTTAATATTAATCACTCCAGTAGCAGCACCAGATCCATACAGCGTACTGGCAGCGCCATTCATCACTTCAATAGATTCAATTTGATTTAGTGAAAGCAAACGCAAGTCGAATGTGGTATTTACGCCCGATGGATCGCTTACCGAAACACCGTTAATAAGCACAATTACCTGGCGATCTCGTCCGCCTCTAATGAAAATACTTTTGTCTTTTCCTGCGGAATTGTCGCTACCGTTAATGGTAATTCCCGCGATATTGTCGAGAATATCGGCAACGGATTTCCCTTTCATGTTTTCAATTTCTTCTGGTGTTATTTGGTAAATTATTTTACCTACCAATTCTTTTTTAATGGCAAATTTTGTGGCGGTTACCACAACTTCGTTCAGTTGCTCAATACTGTCATTTTTTTGTTGGGCGGTTAAGGTTGTTAATGCAAAAAATAAGCATAACGCACTTGCATAAAATGAATGTTTTTTCATTTTTTTGATTTAATAAATTAATAAATAAATCAGGTATTTTTTTTAAGTACAGAAAAAACCATACTCAAACAATTCTCCCGAAAGTTTGAACTATACA
>JAQVGD010000002.1:34642-51947 GCA_028696945.1 Lutibacter sp. | reverse complement strand
TTTCATCTTTTATTTTTTATTTTTTTTTGGTTCAGCTGCTGTTCGCCATTGATCATTCCTCTGTGTATTAAAATTTGTTATTGCTCGTTTCATCTGTTTAATTTTTATTTTTTTGTTGGTACAGCTGCTGTTCGCCATTGATCATTCCTCTGTGTATCAAAATTTGTTATGGCTCGTTTCATCTGTTTACATTTTATCTTTTATTGGTACAGCTGCAGTTCGCCATTAATCATTCCTCTGTGTATCAAAATTTGTTATGCTCGTTTTATTTTATTTTATCGGCTATAATTATGGTGTTTTCATCTAATCCGCTAACTATTTCTGCCCAATCATTAGAAATAAAACCTGTTTCAACAATTATTTCGTGACCACCTTTTAATTTAACTTTATTGCCATAACCAAGATAATTTCGCGGAATAACCAAAACATTATTTTTACTTTCAATAATAATATTTCCTTGAAGTTGGGTTCCTGAAATATTAAAGTCCAATTCACTTTTAAATTCAACTTTGCAATAAAACGATTGCGTTTGGATATCAAATGCTGGATAAATTTCGGTTACAATTCCATCGTAATTTTTCTGTAATTCCGTATTTAGTTGAATAATTGCTGCTTGTCCAAGTTTTACTTTGGAGATATTACTTTCATCAACACTTAACAAAGCATATAGTTTTTCCTCACTTCCTATTACCGCAATAATGTCCCCCTTTTGAATATAATCACCTAATTCTTTTCTCAGCTCATACACTTTTCCACCAACAACGGCTTTTATTTCATTGTAATTTTCGGAAACCCTATTGGCATCTTTTTGCGATTTTTGTATAATTAATTCTTGGTCAGCTTGTTGTTTTAGCAGTTTGTAATTTTCCTGAAGAGACAAAAAATTGGTTTTGGAATTGTCTAAATTCAGTGCCATGTTTTCATATTCCAATTTTGAGACACTGTTCAATTCATATAATTTTCTATAGCGGGCTTCTTGTTTTTCATCCTGAATAAGTTTTTGTTTGGCGAGTTCAACATTAATTTCCGCTTGCTTAAGCGCAGGGGCATTCGGATTTGTGTTGGCCGCTGCGATAGTTAACAATTCATCGGCACTTTGGGCGTTAATAACACTTTGCTCATTGTCAACAATGGCCAATAATTGATCTACAGTTACAATATCTCCTTCATCAATATCCAATTTTTTGATATATCCATCAGATAACGAAGTCAAATTATATTGATTTTCTGGTACAAGAACCCCCGAAGCAAAAACAGTTTCGGTAACATCTTTGCGAATTGCTTTGGTTTCAGTTAATTGTTTCCCGCAAGAACTCACTAAAATCAGGCTCGTAAAAAGCAATATGGTTTTTATTGAATCTTTCATTGTATAGAATTGTTAATTTCAATTTTTGATTTTGTATATAATAAATTTGCCAAAGCGGCACTATAATTTAATCGGCTGATTAACATATCGTCAAAAGCGATTAGAAGTTTATCAGAAGAAAGAATAGATGCGTTGAATTGATTTGATGCCATTTGATAATTTTCTTCTTTTAACAAAAATATTTGGTTGGCGGTTTTAAATTGAGAATAGGCTTTTTCATAGTCTAAAACCAATTGAATATTGGCAATGTCATTTTCATGTTTTGCATGTTCGGCATCTAATTCAGAAATGGTTTTATTGATTTTAGCACTTTTTGTAAGTGTAAATCTGTTTATGTCGGGAAAAGGCATGCTTAACCTTAATCCAATATATTGAGAATTTATCCAATCGCTATTTGAATCAAAAAACTCATTTTTACTGTTCTGTTGCCAACCGTCATAAGCCACAATCGAAACTGTTGGATATTGGGCCAGTCTGTTCGCTCTCAAATCCTCTTTGGCCAAATCGGCTTTTAACAATGACGATTTGTGTTCCAATTGATTGTTGGTTTGCAAACCACTGATAAATGGCTGGTTGTAATTTACATTTTCAGTGATGGCAAGTTCCTTGTTTTGTGGAATATCACAAAGCACTTTAAGTGCGTAATACTGTTGGTTGAGCGATATTTCTAATTGTGTCAACTGATCTACCAAAGAGAGTTTGTTTATGGTGGCATCATTCAAATCCTGTTGACGTACAATGCCTTCAGTATATTTATTCTGCATAATGATTTGTAAAGTATCAGCCGTAAACAGATTTTTTTGAGAGATTTCAATTTGTTCTTTTAGGGAAATAATATTGTAATAGCCCGCCGAAATAGATTCAAAAAGTGCTTTTTTTACAATCAAATTGTTGATGTCAGTAAGTTCGGTATTAATTTTTGCGCTTTTTAACTTTGTCCAACTTACTGGATTAATAATATCTATTTGAGGTGCAAAATTAATATTTCCCATATATTTCTGCCCCGTTCTCACTTCTTTAAAAGTGCCTGGTTCACCACCAAATGCCTCTGCAGGAAAATAAGTAACTGGCAACTTAACATTGTCGGTCAACGAAAAAGAGGTTTGCATTTTAAAATTTATCAAACCCGCTTGTGCTGAAATTTTTTCCCATTTCGCCAAAAGTACTTGTTGTTCTCCTGTTTTTATTGAAGAACTGTGCTTTTCGGCATATTTAAAAAGGGAGTCAACTGAGTTAAACTCCAATTTATTTTGTGCGTATAAAAACTGGTTAATCAAAAGAAAACCAAATAACATTAAAAATTGTTTCATTGTCATCATTATATTTATCCTTAATGTTTATTTCCTATTTTCAGGAACTCCTTTTTTTGCTTGTTATAAATACTGGAAAACACATGGTATTTTTCATAAATTTTCATTAAATTTCAATATAGGCATCAGCGTTCTTTTTTTATCTTGAATCTTTTGCATTTTGCGTAGTATTTTATCTAACATTTTAACAGTTTGTTCTATATGGGGTCCTTTATTTAACATCACACATTCCGCTCGTTGTGCCATTGATGCATCAGTAATTTCCGCCCTTGTGGGCATTCCCTTCTTTGTCAAATTTTCTAAAATTTGTGTTGCCCAAATAGCAGGTAAATGTGTGGCATCACAAAGTTGTATTATTTCTTCTTGAATAATGGCAAAGTTTTCCCAACCTGTTTCAATGGCTAAATCACCACGGGCAATCATCACGCCAACAGGATAGTTTTCCATCGCCTTTAATAAGATGCTTGGCAGATTTCTAAATCCTTCTGCGGTTTCTATTTTCAAAATAATACCATTATTGGCATTTATTTTTTTCATTTCATTAAATAAATCCTCAACATCATGTTTATTATTTACAAATGAAAAACTAACTACATCAGCATTTTTCGCAATAAACTTTAGGTCTCTTTTGTCCTTATCTGTCAAACCTACAATATCCGTTTTATTGGATGGCAGATTTATCCCTTTATCCGCCTTTAATTTCCCTCCTTTCTTTTTAGTGCCCGTAATTTCAATAATTAAATATTCTGGTTGATTCTCCATAACAATACCAGCAATCTTACCATCATCAAAAAAAATGGGCTCTCCTGCTGTTACAGTATCCAAAATTTTTGGTAAAGTACAGGAAATATGTGCCATTTCAACAACATCTCCATTATCGTCACGAACAGTTGGGCCGCCCAAAATGGGTTCTTTATCGAGTCTCAATAAATCACCTTTCGATAAGAAAATAATCTCTTCCAATGGTGTTAAATCATAAATAGTATGGATTTCTGAAGGGGATTCTTTTTCAAAAAACACATTCAACATCGTTCCAATATTTATATAGACAGACTTATTACATAAACCCCAGCAGCCGTTACTTTCTTTTTCTTCAATAAATATTTTGCGTTTTTTACCACGTGAATCCTTAAAAACAATAACGGAATCTTTATCGCTTTTTTTAAGCCATTTTTTATTAACTGTGATAATAGCATCTGCCTTTTTGCCTTTTGGGGGCTTTGCACCATACGGAGCCAGCCAAACTCTTGCAGGGGCGATTACTTGACCTAATATATTTTTTTTGGGTTTTATGTGTATTGCTTTAAGACCGGGCTTTATTTTCCCTGTCCTTATTTTTGGCCCCGCAAGATCCATTGTAATTTTACAATCGTCTTCAACCTCTTTAATGTTATTTATTATTTGTTTCCAGACAACTTTATTATCATAAGCACAATTAATTCTAGCGCAGTCCATACCAAGTTTCAATAGTGATTTCACAAATTGTTTATCGGTTGCGGCTTCAGTTGGTTGTGTAATCATAATAGCCGTTTTCCTTTTATTTTTTATTTTTCCGAAAATTGCTATTGAATTTCGATTCTGAATTATATTTGCTTCTTTATTAGTAAGATAGATTTCTTCATCATCAGGTAAATCGATCTTTAATAAACTATTAATTATGGTTTTAACATTTAGTATTCTATGTAAAATGCTGTTTTTGGATTCGGGTGATATAGGCAAACCTATTTCGTCTAATTTATCTTGAAAAATATTAACGTCAAATGTACGCAAGGCCAAATAGTGAACTAAATTTTTAGCGCTTTTGGTGTAATTAGGATGTACCTTGCTTAATTGAGTCTGGTATTTTAGCTCAAATTTAGAAATTTTATCAATTACTAAATCAATTGCAATCGATAGCTCCTGTAATTTATTTTTTTGGTAACGCATAATTAAAAAAGTTTAAAGTTACTGTCGATTATTCGAGCATTAATACGTAAAGGTACTTTTACATTGTTTACTTCTTTTTTATTTGAATAAAATTTACATGCTATAAAGCCATCTTTGCGTTTTTTTAACGAGAAAAATACCTTACCAAATATTGCATCAGATGCTATTCTATCATAATTTATAGGATAAATACTTTTTGTAATTATTTGGATTTTTTGAGTCATAGCACCGCTTTTTTAAGAGATTCCTTTAGTTTATACGTGGCGAATGGTTCTACACCGCCGAAAATTTTTTACAACTGCTGTTTTATCGTTCTTCATTTACATTTTTATTAAGATTTATAATTAATTTTTAAATAAACATATTTAAAACCTTAAAACTTCGGTCATTATCCCAAATCGAATGGTATCAATTTGACGGTCAAAGTAAATATTGTAATAGTCCATGCCATGGTAGAATTGGACAAAAAAGCCTATCTCTTCCAAAAATTTTGGATGGTAGTAAAATGTTAGCCTGGCATTTAACCGTTTTATATCGAAGGTATCCTGATTATTTATGTTATCTAACATGAAGGTAGTTTCTGCCTTCAATGAGAAATTTGCTTTTCGGCTTTTATTGAAATCGACATCCACTGGAAGTTTATAGGCCATAAAAGTATTGTGCCAACGCAAACCACTGTATTTCCCTTGCATTTCATTAAGCATCCAGCCTTTTGGATGCATTTCGACAGAACTTTTAAAAAATTTGAAAGCATTTAAATGATTGCCATAAGATGATTTAATAAATCCAAATTCAAGAAAATTAGTGGCAAAATTCCCAGTCATCAAATTTATTGCTCCATCTTCTTCGTTATAAAAAGTTCCATCTTGGCCGTTTGAATGGTGTGCAAATCTACCGAACAAAGTCAGTTTTTTTGAGGCTTGTTTGTTTCCAGTTAAAAAATAAAATGTTATTTGTGGTATGTAACTGGGCGTTCTAACAGGATATGAAGTTTCATCATACATCCTGATAATAATTTGACCAGTAAGAACTCCCATTAATCTGGAATCTTTACGTTCTCTAATTTTAAAACTGGGATTTACATTTGCTTCAAACATAAGTGGTTCTATATTTCCAAAATCAAAAGGAAATGTTACATAGCTATCGCCTTGATTAACCTGTGCTATTTTATCCAAATCAAGGATTGATGTAGCATCCACGTTTGTTTGCGCAAGCGCAAAGTTCGCAATAAAACTAAATAAAAATAAGAACCAGCTATTTATTTTCATCTGTTTAATTTTTATTTTTTTGTTGGTACAGCTGCTGTTCGCCATTAATCATTTCTTTGTGTATCAAAATTTGTAATGCTCGTTTTATTATAGGTAAATTACTTTTATAACTTTTTCCATATTCGATTTTACTAAAAAACTTGCTTTGGAAAATTTAGGGCGATTAGACATCCCGATGGATTCATAATTTGAAAATCCAACGCCTTCATTTGGTATTGGCAAAAGGAATTTCTTGTCTATTTTACCATTTTTATTTTCATCATGTAGAATATTTACAGCATAACTCCCTTCAGGTAAATTTTTAAAGGTAAAAGTGGCAGTACCATCTTTATCAATTTGCGAAACTCCTTTTTTAAAATAATTTTCATATTTTTCATCGGGAATGGAACCGTCTTTGTTATATAATGCGAACAGCGCTTCTCCCTTAGAATTTCGAAATCCTTCTGCTTTTACGGTTAATGAACAGGTTTCTTCAGTAGTCGATTTATTAAAAGACACTATTGTAAATACGATTAAAATTACGGCTATTTTTTTAACTATGTTTTTCATTTTTTAAATTTTAGGTAAGCTAATACAGTAAAGGTAAGGGTTAATGTGATTCTAAACAACATGGCACCAATGGTCTTTATTTCATAAAGTCCTCCAGCAAAAATATGGGTATATAAACCAATGAATCCTATTATTAGAATTACTGTTGAGATGCTTAAAAGTTCGAAAGTCCATGTTTTTGATTTTATAAATCCGTAAGCGGCAAACAAATAGAGGATGCTACTTATAAAATTTGCCCAAACCACCAGTAAAACATAATTGCCTTCTTTAGCACGTATGCCAAACCAATCAAATATTACCGAACTGCTTAGGAATAATGTAAGCAATGCAAAAGCAATTAAAACAATTGCTGCAATGTAGGTAACCAATTTATTTTTAATCATTTTATTTTATTTTTGGATTTGTTACTTTTGCTTTCGCTAAACCACC
Organism: Lutibacter sp.; assembly: GCA_028696945.1. GTDB lineage: Bacteria > Bacteroidota > Bacteroidia > Flavobacteriales > Flavobacteriaceae > Lutibacter. The sequence continues at coordinate 45,099 of JAQVGD010000002.1, read as the reverse complement.
ATCTAGGTTTGTATTGTTTTCTAACTAAACTGAATTTTTTAATGGAATAGGTTTCAATATGTGCCAGCAGATCTTCAATAGAATCCGTAACAAACAGCAATTTCATATCCTTTGGGGCAATACTTTCATTCTCTGCCATTATTTGAATATGGCGACATAATTCTTTGTGATATTCCGAATCAAAAATTACAATAGGAAAGTCTTTAATTACTTTGGTCTGTATTAAGGCAAGTGCTTCAAATAACTCATCTAAAGTTCCAAAACCACCTGGCAGCACTACAAAAGCAAACGAATATTTAATTAAAAGAACTTTCCGTACAAAAAAGTAGGGAATATCAATCCATTTGTGCAGATAAGGGTTGTGTTTTTGTTCAAAAGGAAGAACAATATTACAGCCTACAGAATATCCTCCAGCTTCATAAGCACCTTTGTTTGCGGCTTCCATAATTCCTGGTCCACCGCCTGTCATTACTGTAAAACCTAGTTTTGCCAACGCCGCGCCAATTTTTTCCGCATTTTTATAATGTGCTGAATCTTTTGTAAAACGAGCCGAACCAAAAACAGTAACACAGGGACCAACAAAGTGCATTTTACGAAAAGCACCGATAAAATTATATTGTACTTTAAATGAAAATAGCAATTCCTTAAATCTGGACAAAGGTCCTCTAATAAATAAGGATTCATCCTTAGACAGTACATATTTCTTTTGGGGTTCCATAACGCACACTTATTTAAACATTAATTGGTTTTCTTATAACTCCAAACCGCTAATCCATTCATGATAATAGCATAAACAATTGTTTTTACAAGGAGGGGTATAATATCTACAAAGCCAGATCCCTTAAGCATTACCATTCTCATGATTTCTACAAAGTATTTTATGGGATTAAATTCGGTTAATATTTGCGCCCAATATGGCATACTTTCAATAGGTGTAAAGAGTCCGCTCATCAGAATAAAAATTACGACAAAGAACCAAGCAATAAACATAGCTTGCTGTTGCGTGTCGGTAAAATTCGAGATATACAATCCCATACCTAAAATAACCAGAAGATAAATGGCCGTATAAAAATAAATCAACCAAAGACTTCCTATCATAGGCGTGTCAAAAACAATTTTTGCAATAATAAGTCCAATGGTTAATAAAATGAATCCTATAATCCAAAATGGGAATAATTTACCAATAATAAACTGGTATTTTTTTATAGGTGTTACATTCATTTGCTCTAAAGTGCCAATTTCTTTTTCACGAACAATATTCATTCCTGATAAAAACAGCGTAATCATAGTGACCAGCAAAACCAATATGCCAGGAACCATAAATGTTTTATAGTCTAAAGTTATATTAAACCATGATGAAGGAATAGACTCAATACTTTTAGGTATGTTAATTGGATCTGATGGAGGCAGTAATAATACTTTGGCATTTTTGTCAAAGTCTTTGACAATCTGGTTGATATATGAACTTTGCACACCCGCCGCCGCACCATCAATCGCATTAATTGTTACGGAAAGATCCGTATCCTTTTGATTTGACAAATCGCGTTCAAAAAAGCGTGGAATTTCTAAAATAACATCTACATCACCTTTAGCCATGGCAGCACTTGCATCTTTAATTGAAGGAAAATCGGTAATTACATGAAAGTAAGTAGAAGCGTCAAATTTTTCTATTAATGCCCTTGACAGAGAAGTTTGATCTTTATCTATATAAGAGAATGTAATATTTTTGATTTCAAATGTTGCCGCATTAGATAAAATCAATAACTGCAACAAAGGCAAAATAGAGATAATGGGAAGCATTCCTTTATTTCTAAAAATTTGCTTGAATTCTTTTTGAATGATGTATAGAATTGTGTTCATTTTTTATTCTTTAGTATCTGGTATTAGGTATTAAGAAAATATAAATTTTTCAACCTTAATCTTTAATTATTCATTATTAACTGTTAATTGTTAACTATTCTATTCCAGCCTAATTTTATATTTTTTAATACTTACAATTATAAAAAACAGTGTCATAGACAGTATAATAAGCGTTTCCTTCCAAATAATACTTAATCCAACCCCTTTAAGCATAATTGCTTTTATAATAATGATAAACCATTTTGCGGGTATGATATGGCTAATTATTTGTAATGGTGTAGCCATGCTGGCTATGGGAAAAATGAATCCCGACAATAAAATAACTGGAAGCATCAAGCCCATTAGAGATATCATCATTGCGGTTTGTTGTGTGGAGGAAATGGTAGAAATTAAAATCCCTAACGACAATGCGTTTATAATGAATAATACACTTTCGAATCCTAATAAAAACAAGCTTCCCTCAACTGGCATTTTAAATATGAAAATACTCATCAAAACAATAACAATTGCATTTATTACCGATAAGAAAATATAAGGAAATACTTTCCCAAGAATTACCTGAAATGGTTTTAAAGGAGATACCAACAATATTTCCATGGTACCTAATTCTTTTTCACGCGTTATGGAAATTGAAGTCATCATTGCTGAAACCAACATTAAAATAACCGTCATAACTCCTGGAACAAAAGTAAAAACACTCTTCAATTCAGGATTGTAAACCATGCGAGTTTCAGAATTTATTTGATAGGGAATCTTTATATCCCTATTAATTTCCATCTGATAATTTTGTAAGATTGAATTAAGATAACTGTTAATGGTATTAGAAGTATTAGGGTCAGTTGCATCAGTGATTATTTGAACATAAGTCTTATTTTCTTTAGTCAAGTTCTCACTAAAATCTTTATCAAAAACCAAAACTGCTTTTATGGCTCCTTTTTGAAAAACTGATTCAATTTCAGCGTCATTTGTAATCATTTGCTTATTGGTAAAATATTCTGATGCTGAAATTTTATTGATAATCTCTTGTGTTGTTGCATCCTTGGATTTGTCAAAAAAGGCAACATCAACATTGTTAATTTCATTGGTAATGGCAAATCCGAAAAGCAATACTTGCGCAATGGGCATCCCAAAAAGGATAAACAATGATCGCGTATCCCTAAAGATATGGTAAAATTCTTTTCTTATAAATCCTGCAAATCGTTTCATATAGTTATATTGTTATCATTTGGAGTGAAATGAAGGACAACCACACTTTTTAAATAAGGGATTGCCATAATTCACTATGTTATGTTCTCAATGACATTTCATTTATTATTTTATCTTTATTTTTTACTCAATATTACGCGCCAATTTTAAAAATACATCATTCATAGAATTTACTTTAAACTGTTCTTTCAATTTTTTTGGGGTGTCTAAAGCTTCAATTTTTCCTTCGACCATAATTGAAACACGATCGCAATATTCGGCTTCATCCATATAATGCGTAGTCACAAAAACGGTAGTTCCGTTGCTTGCAGCCTTATAAATCATTTCCCAAAACTGTCGTCTGGTAATGGGGTCAACACCTCCTGTTGGTTCATCTAAAAACACAATTTTTGGTTCGTGCAATAAAGCAACAGAAAAGGATATTTTCTGTTTCCAACCCAATGGCAAAGAACCAACCATTTCATTTACAATGTTTTGCAAACCTAATTCTTCCACTAGCAGCTTTCTTTTTTCTTCAATTTTCTTGCGGGACAAACCATAAATTCCTCCAAAAAATGAGATATTCTCTTTCACAGTTAAATCGTCATATAAAGCAAATTTTTGGCTCATATAACCAATGTTTTTCTTAATGTCCTCAGAATTCGTAAAAACATCAAAATCAGCTACTTTTGCCTTTCCAGAAGTAGGTTTTGAGATACCGATAAGCATTTTCATAGCAGTAGTTTTACCTGCGCCATTGGCACCAAGAAAACCGAATATCTCGCCCTTTTTTACTTCAAAAGTAATGGCGTTTACTGCAATAAAATCGCCAAATTTTTTTGTTAGATTCTCAACTTGTATTACATTAATGTCCTTCATTGTTTTAATTTATGCCAAGTAGGTTTTAAAACCTGTTGGGGGTTATATTTATTTCGCCAACTCCATAAAGGTATCTTCAATAGTGGTTTCTGTTGGCTGAATAATAATGTTATTTAATCCTTTTTCTTTTAAAAACTGGGTAAGTTCTTTTTCGTCAAAGTCATCTCTTTTATCGGTATAATGAACAAATTCACCAAAAGGATAAACGCTATAACTATGTTTGTACTCTTTTAAAGCCAGTAGCAGTTTATAAATATCGTCTGCTTTTATATCATAGATTATTTTCGGAAAATGCTTTACAATTTCTTTAGGGTCGTCTATTTGTAATATTTTGCCATCCTGAATTAAAGCTATTCTGTCGCATAATGCAGCTTCGTCCATATAAGGTGTTGATACTAAAATGGTAATACCTTTTTTTTGTAGGCGTTTGAGCATTTCCCAAAATTCTTTTCTTGAAACTGGGTCAACTCCTGTGGTTGGCTCATCTAAAAACAGCACTTTAGGTTTGTGGATTAAAGCACAGGATAAAGCCAATTTTTGTTTCATACCTCCAGATAATTGTCCAGCCCTACGTTTTTTAAACGGCTCAATTTGAACGTAAATATCTTTGATTAAATCGTAGTTTTCTTCGATAGTTGTTCCAAAAATAGTTGCAAAAAAGGTTAAATTCTCCTCTACTGTTAAATCTTGGTATAAGGAGAAACGACCAGGCATATAGCCTACATTATTTCTTATTTCTTTATAGTCATCTATCACATCAAAGTCGGCGACTGTTGCGGTTCCTTTGTCGGCAAACAATAAGGTGGTAAGGATTCTAAAAATAGTAGTTTTACCGGCACCATCAGGACCAATTAACCCAAACAATTCTCCATCATTTACTTCAAAAGAAACATCGTTTACCGCATTAACTTCTTTGAATGACTTGCTGATATTTTTTACGGAAATACTCATTTTTAGGATTTTATTTTATTTGAAATAGGCTGAATATTCAGACAGATATATTGTTAGTTTTTCCACAGCAGATTTACGGGTTGCTAAATCTTCGGCTGCCAAATCTTTAAATAATGGTTTCATAGGCAAAAGATAATTATGCAATTGGTCGTGTGCCTCACCAGTCATAGTACATTCGGAAATAATGGTTCCAAATTCTGCTTCCAATTTTGATTTAAGTTCAGGATATGCTTCCATATTTTCCCTATCGGTAAAATTGGCGATTAAATGCGTCATTTCTTGGATTCCATCAGTAGTTTCAATATTGGCCATCCATAAATTCCCATCATTTAATTCTAATACGCCTTCGCTTTCATGCGTTTCTTCTTCGCTTTGGGCGGGTTTGGCGATTTCCTGTTTTTTATTTTTATTATTGTTACATGAAACCACTAAAACAGTAGCTAAAATGGCTAAGATTAAAATATTTGCTTTTTTCATTTTGTTTAATTTAAATGTTAATTCGTTTGTTTTTTATAGGCCAACAATAAAATTGCAATCCATATACTTACCCTAAAACCCATCGCTTTTATGCTTTCAACAGCAACTTCCTTACTAAAAAAATATAAAAAAGCTAAAATGAGCACATGTAAAACAAGGATAACAGGTATTAATCTTCTTACGGATTTGTTTTTCTCCCATATTAAAATGGCAACAATAATAGAAATGAAACCTAAAATAATATTGTAGATAACCAGCCAATTTAACACATTATAGTTGGGAGTGTTATACTTTAAAAGAACCAAAGAACCCGAAATGACTGACATTATTCCGATTAGGAATGCAAGTATTGTGGCAATTCCCATCCTATATCCTTTTCTAAGGTTAGGATTTTTTTTGTTTTTATTATGGTCTAAGGCGGTCATATCAATCTAGTTTAATCTCTCTTTTATTCAGAAACGTCTGGCGATAGAAACATTTCTCCAGGCATTCCTATTTTTAAGCTTCCATCGTTTATTACATCAATTTTTACCGCATATACCAGATTGACACGTTCTTCTTTAGTTTGAATAATTTTAGGTGTAAATTCTGCGACAGAAGCTATCCATGTAATCTTTCCTTTATAGGATTTCATATCCTTTTTGTCGTCAATTTTTACGGTAACTTCTTGCCCTATTTTAATGTTCGCCAGTTGTGATTCACTTACGTAAACTCTTAATTGCATGGTATTTAAATCGGCAATTTTGTATAGTGGTTTTCCAAAGGAAGTAATTTCATCTGGTTCTGCATATTTTGTTAAAACAGTTCCTTTTATTGGGTTTATAATATAGCTTTTTCGGATTAAATCTTCAACTTCTTCCAACTGTACATCAATACTTTTAATCTCATCAATAATAGGTACATTCTGCCTTTCAACGCTTTTAATTTGTTTTTGGATTACATCAATTTCTCCATTAATGCCGTCCAATTCTTTTTGGGTTCCCGCATTTTCCCTGATTAAATTTTCAATTCTGATTTTCTCTATTGCAGCAGTTTTTAATTGGGCGTTAAGCACATTTATTTGAGACAGCACACTGCTAGAATTCGAATAAATAATGGTCTTTGAAGCTAGCAACTTATCTCTTTTTAAACTCAATGGAATGGTGTCAATAAATCCCACATAAGCGTCTTTTTCTAAATTCTGCCCTTCTTCAACAGTAAAGTGAACTAATTTTCCGCTGTTTTCTGCGGAAATTGTTATTTCCGTAGTTTCAAAATTTCCGTAGCCGTCGGCCTTTTCGTTGTTGTTACAGGCGATAATTAGGCTTCCGAAAATAAGTGACCCGATGATTATTTTTGTAAGTTTCATATAAATTTGTTTACGTGTTTATTTGTAGATGTGTGTTTGTATGGTTTTGAAATAATAATTAACCTTTACAATTATTCATTATTAATTTTTATTTATAATTTCCTTTTGTTGTTCTATAATTTGCTTTTGCAAACTGAAGTAGTGTGCGGTGCATACTTAAATTATTTTCTGCTTCGTATAAATTGGTTAATTCCGTAACATAAGCCGAGGCGGTAATTACACCGTTTCTCAATTGCGAACTCGAGGTTTCCAGAATTTTTTGTCTGAGGCTTATAATATCCATGTCTGATATTATTATTTCTGAATACTTGTTTATTTCCGACTGATATTTTGTTAATTCAATAGACGTGTTAAGCTCAAAAACCTCTTGATCATTGTCTATAATTTCTTTATTTACCTGCAATGATTTTCGTTGTTTTTTGGTTGAATTCCAATCGAACACATTCCAACTTAGTTTTAACCCAGTAATATAGTAAGTTTCAAAAGAATTGTCAAGCATATTCAATCCTGGATTGCCATATCCTCCAGTTGCAAAAGCTGAAAGTTTTGGACTATTTTTTCTCGCTATCATTTGTTCTGAGGCTTCAATTTGGCTTTTTTGCAATTGAAACAAATCCAATTCTGGACGACTGATTTCAGTTTCGAGACTAATCGGAATTTCAGGATTGTCAAGAATAATATTTGTTGAAATAGGCTCTCCTATCAACTGAGATAGGGAATTAATGTCGCTAATTTTATCTTTATCTAGTTCAATAAAATCCTGTTCTATTTGAAGTAATTCTGCCTCTAAAACGCTATCGGAATTTGGAAGCAACGTCCCAAATTTCACGCCAGCCTTTACCTCTTTTAACGTAGTTTCCAATTCCTTTTTCTTTGCAACCAATAATGCTCTTTTTTCTTGTAAAAACAAGATAGAAAAATAGAGATTGTTTACTTGTTCTTTTAGCTGGTATAAACTAACTTCAACTTGTTTTTGCCCTGTTTTTAAAGAAGCTTCTTTTTCTTTAAGGGTGGCATTTGTTAATCCGCCATCATAAATTAATTGATTCAAATTAACAGTTGCTTGGTATTGGTCATTGTTAGGTGGCGTAGTTGTTTCACCAGTTGAACTATTTGGCAACTCTATAACGTCAGATTGATAGGTGGCCTCTGATGCAAAATCAATTTGTGGCAATTTATTGGTTTTGATAACTTCTATATCAAAAGCATTTTGTTTTGCCAATAAAATATTTTGTTTTACTAAAGGGTAGTTTTTGTCTACCAATGTGTAGCATTCTTCTAAACTTAGTTTTTCTTGCGCAAAAACGCCAAGTGTAAGAAATAATACTATAAGGGTGGTTACTTTTTTCATCTATTTAAGTTTTATTGAATTTATGATAAAATCTGCAATTTCTGTTTTTCGCTCTTCCATTAACTGTTTATAGGCCTCTTCATTAACATTTACAAGTCCTTTTAATAATTGAGAGCCAATAAAGGGAAATATATTTAAAGACATAATGTTAATAAATAATTGTTCTGCTTTTATGGGTCGGATAACGCCTTCTTCAACTTTCTCATCCACTTGTTGTTTAAATTTTGAAATATTTGGGAAATTTTTTTCAGCAACTATTTTTTTTACGAAGTCTGGATTTCTGTTCAACTCCTGAATAATAAAATTTGGGAGATATGGATGTTTCATCACAAACGAAATATAATTACTGCTGAAGTTTCTAATTTTTTCAAAAATGGAAGTATCTGCATTGATAATCTCATTTATCTGGGGTGCCAATAAGGAAAATGCGCTTTTAAAAACAGCTTCAAACAGCAATTGTTTGCTCCTGTAATAATAATGCAGCATGGCTTTATTTATACCTGCTTCATCAGCGATTTCCTGCATTCTTGCAGCCACCATACCTTTTCGTTCAAATATTTCTTTTGCAGCATTTAAAATTGTGAATTCCGTACTGCTGTTTTCTTTTGTTTCCATATATTGACCACTTAGTTTAACCAATTGGTTGACAAACGTAATAACTTATTTTTGCATTGGCAAAATAAATATTGCTTTTATGAAAAATTTAACACTCGTTAATGGATAACTAATAACGCGAATTAAGGAATAAAAACAACAAAAATCAATGATAAAATACGTCATAGCATTCACGTAAAAACCTGATAATCATTACGAACATCATAATTAATCAGATTGAGGTTATAAAAATATTAAAAATAATCAACATAACAAAACGTGTTTAACAAATACAAGGATAAAACAGAGGAAAATTTGAGGTTTTGAAGCAAAAAAGTTTTGTGTATGAAAATTTCTATTCAAAGACTGTATCGACCATAAGGCAACTTATAAGGTCATTTTTTAATTGAATGAATAAAAAAAACTCAAATCCAATATGGAAATAAAGCCTAATCTATTCTTGGATAAATGAAACATATTTTTGAAAAACTTGCTACTTGTTTTATAAATCCAATTGTAAATCCATAAGACGTATTAATAGGTAATTTCCACGATTTCAAAAAATCTATCTTCTTTTGCAAGTTTTAATACGACCCTCTCCCCCACTTTCTTATCTGTTAACAGCCTAGCGATTGGCGAAATGAATGAGATTTTACCTTTTGAAATATCAGCTTCATCAACACCTACAATTTGATAGTGTTGAGGCTTTGTTTCATTCCCAATTTTTAAGGTAACCAACGCGCCAAATCGGATTTCATTTTGAGGTTGCTTGCTTAGGTTTACTATTTTGGCGGTAGAAATACGGTTATTCAACAATTGCAATTTTGCATTTATATGGTTCAACGCAATTCGTCTGTCATTTTCATTTGTATTTTCCAGATGGTCTCTTTTATTGATGAGCAGCTGCTTTTCTTTCAAAAGTTCATCCATACCAACTTGCGTCACGTAGTTTGTTACTCCTTCAGGCAAATCCGCTCTTGGTGGCACAATAGGAATTTCTTCCTGGTCGTCTTCTTTAACAAATCCTCTGCTCATAATTCACTTAATTTTAATAACATCTTTTCCCTTTATTCACTTATTAAACAGAAAGCAAGGTATTAAATGTATCTTTTAAAGGTAAGGGAAATACTTAGTACTCCAAATTTATTTAACTTTTTTATGAAGCTGATATTTATATTCAATTTTTTTTAAAACTCAATCCTTTAAAGACGAAAGTCAAATCAACGATAGTTTTGTTGGCCAATTTTAACAATTCGGTCAACATTATTGACCTGTAAATTTTGTTGACCGATTTGTTGACCTTTTATATCACATTATATGATTTAATATGATGGCCTAAAAATAACAAAGCCTTGTAAATCAACGATTTTTCAAGGTTTTGATACTGTTTAAATACTGTAAAAGTGATCGCAGAAGGATTAAATTTCCTGCAACGCTCCGCTTTGAAAATCAACAAAAGAAAACATCGCCATCTAAAAAAATAAAGCAAGCTATTTTTTTTAGCTTGCTTTATTCTCAACCTTTTGTTGATTTATTCGTGATCGCAGAAGGATTCGAACCTTCGACCGCCTGCTTAGAAGGCAGGTGCTCTATCCAGCTGAGCTATGCGACCATTGGGATTCATTTAAAAACTATTTGTCGGGGTGGCAGGATTCGAACCTGCGACCTCCTGCTCCCAAAGCAGGCGCGATAACCGGGCTACGCTACACCCCGAAGGTGCTTTTAATTTCAATTTTTCTGAGCGTAGTTTATGCCGTGCTTGTCACGGTACTACACCCCGAATTGGTTATCAATATATCGTTTTGCTCCTCG
>JAQVGD010000002.1:0-34542 GCA_028696945.1 Lutibacter sp. | reverse complement strand
CATAATATCTTGAACTTTTATTACTAAAAAGTATATATAACTTCCTTTTTAGTTGGATGGTCACGATTCACGTGCGACCTTCACGCCGAAAGCGTGACGCGATAACCGGGCTACGCTACACCCCGAACTCCAAGGAATTCCAAACTTTGTAGATTGGATATTTCCAAGGTTTTATTTTTTTCAATCTATTTTCGACATCTGCAGTTTTACCTACATAATATCCTGAACTTTTATCACTAAAAAGTATATATAACTTCCTTTTTAGTTTGGGTGGCACGCTTCAAATGCGGCCTTCACGCCGCAAGCGTGATGCGATAACCGGGCTACGCTACACCCCGAAGGTGCTTTTAATTTCAATTTTTCTGAGCGTAGTTTATGCCGTGCTTGTCACGGTGCTACACCCCGAATTGGCTATCTATTCATCGTTTTGCTCCTCGTTTCTTAACTTTTTTCTAAAACTAAATTAAACACTTCAATTTGCAAAACTACGTTCCAAGGAATTCCAAACTTTGTAGATTGGATATTTCCAGGGTTTTATTTTTTCAATCTATTTTCGACATCTGCAGTTTTACCTACATAATATCCTGAACTTTTATCACTAAAAAGTATATATAACTTCCTTTTTAGTTTGGGTGGCACGCTTCAAATGCGGCCTTCACGCCACAAGCGTGATGCGATAACCGGGCTACGCTACACCCCGAAGGTGCTTTTAATTTCAATTTTTATGAGCGTAGTTTACGCCGTGCTTGTCACAGTACTACAGCCCCAAAAACTACGAGACTAAGCGACATAATAGATATTTCAAAAAAGACTACTTTTCAGTAGCCCAATTTGGGAGATAATTATGCCGTGATATGCACAATGTCCAATCCCAAAAACAAAAAAGCGGAGAGACAGGGACTCGAACCCTGGCGACAGTTACCCGTCGACAGATTAGCAATCTGCTCCGTTACCACTCCGGCACCTCTCCTAATATTTACTTTATGAACTTATTTTTGCGAGTGCAAATGTAACATTACAAATGCACTCACACAACATTTATTGGACTTTTTTAATAAAATTACGCACTAATCTATTCAGGGTACTCAATTCTTAAATGATAAATGTTTTTTAACTTCTTCTTTAACACCTTTTTAATGGTTTGTAGCTCTTTAAAAGTAATATCCGCATTCATAAATTGACCTTCATCCATTTGCCTATTTACAATTTTTTCAACCAAATCGTCGAAAGCTTGAGAAGATGGTTCCTTTATGCTTTTTGATGCTGCTTCAACAGAGTCACACATCATTAATATAGCAGTTTCTTTCGAAAATGGAATTGGTCCCGGATAATGAAAATTACTTTCAGCAAAAACGTTCCCACTTAGTTCCTCTTTTCTAAAAAAATAATAAACTAATGTAGTTCCGTGATGTGTTCTTATAAAATCAATAATTCTATCGGGAATACGATTCCTTCTTGCCATTTCCACACCATTAATAATATGATCAATAATAATTTTAGCACTATCTGTTGGTGTAAGTTCATTATGGGGATTTACATTGGTCGCCTGATTTTCAGTAAAATACATGGGGTTTTTAATTTTGCCAATATCATGATACAACGCTCCTGTACGTACCAACATCGAATTTGCATGAATTTCATTTGCACAAGCTTCTGCCAAATTGGCAACTTGCAAGGAATGTTGGAAAGTGCCTGGCGCTTTTTCGGCCAATTCGCGTAATAATTTGGAATTTGTATTTGATAATTCTTTTAATGATTCATCAGAAACCAATCCGAAAAGTTTTTCGAATATATAAATTAAAGGCAAAACAAATAAAGTTGCCGCCCCATTCATAGCGAAATAAGTCAGTTTTTCAAAATTTAAATTCTGGGCATTTCCCTCTTGAATAATAGAAAAAGCAAAATATGCCACAAAATAAACAAAGGTAATTTGCAAAACAGAAATAAATAAATTTGCTCTTTTATACAGCTCCGAGATTGTTAAAATGGTCACGATACCTGCAACTATTTGCAAGAAAACAAATTCAAAACTGTTAGGCACAATAAAACCAAGTAATAAAACGGTTAATGTGTGGGCAAATAAACCCAATCTCGAATCAAAAAAAGCTTTTAGTACCAAAGGAAGTATAACTATCGGTGCTGCATAAATAAATTTAGCATCATATTTTACAATCATTGTGATTAATAGAATAACCAAAATGATGTTAAAAAAAATGAAGGTTACTTTGTTGTTATTTTCAAAAATATCCAGCCTGTATTTTCTTAAAAAAAGCATCAGCATTAAAAATGACAATGCCACCAATAAAGAATACCCAAAAATAATCCAATTGGAGTTAGATTCGCTCCACACCTGCGAATCAAACTCACTTTTAAGTGAATTTAGTTTTACTAACTTTTCTCCCTCAACAATATCACCTTTAAATATAATCCGCTCTTTTTCGGCAACCAAACCTTTTGTATAGGAAATTTTACTTAAATTTTGTTCATAAGCTTTTTTTGTAAAATTTTCATCAAAGGTTACATTTGGTTTTAATTCGTTTGAAATAATTGTTAAAACACTTTTTTCTTCATTTGAAAATGGCTGTTTTCCAAATTTAGTATTTAAAAATGCCGAAATTTGAGTTGCTTTAAAAAGTTTATTTGGCTGAATATCCGCTATTGAATTTCCGCGCCTTAAGGTTATTTCTACATTTTCAACTTTTTGTTCACTTAAAGGATCCAAATAGCCATATTCGTATATTTCATTTAAAATTTCTTTTGATTTTTGAAATAATCTATTTTTATTATATTTGGATAAATTGGTAGTAGCCAAAAATTCGGAAATCTTTTCAGAAGTGTTTTTCTTAACATTTAAAACAACTTCTTCATTATACTCAAAGAAATGCTTTGATGTTTCCTTAATTTGCAGCTTTTCTGCTTCAATTTCTTGGTCAGATTTTTTAATCGAGAAATCAAATGGCGCATAATAATTTTCATATTGCCAAGGTTTTCCCTTTTGAAATTCATACTTAAATTGACCTCCTTTTGGAAATAAATAAACAACTAAAATTATAGTTAGGACGTATAAGAATAGTTTGTATATTAAGGAGTGATTTACAAGTAATTTATTTATAATTTTTTTCACCAAATCTTTATTTGCCCTCCAAAAATAGCAATTATTATGTTACGGACATTTATAGCCGTCATTATTTTTAAAATGCTGCAGGTTTTGTGAAATTATTATTTTTAATTCATCCATAAAACCAAATGCTGTATTTTTAAGCGAATACAACGAGTTTTTATTAGATTTGTGCGACTAAAAATCGAAGATTTCTCAGACGTAGCAAATCGTTTGATTAATGTCTGTCGGTTTGTAAGTTCAAAATTTAAGCATAGATTTCATGAGGTGTTGGGCTTAGTTTTATAAGTTGTTGACAGCATTTATTTTTTTATCAATTCCATTAAAGTAATCAACATAATCGATTAAATCAGTATCCATCCATTCGAGTAATTCATACATTTCTTGTTTTATCAATGTTGCATTTAAAAAATCAATTGCATTTCCATTAAAACAAATAGGCTCATTATGGTAAACTCTGTTTCTAAATTCTCGTATTCTATTTAATTTCTGATTTATAAGACTTCTATTCATAGTGGATGGTTTATTTGGAAAACAATGAATAATTACACCTCCAATTAATCTGTAATGATGAGTATCAAATAAGCTCGTCCAAAAACCAAATGACTGCTCAGCTATAACTTTTCCAGCGGTTATTGTTCCACCTTTTCTGTTTATTGTATTTTCTGCTTTTTGTACACTTTTTCTTAGAAAATATTTCGATCTAACTAATGAAGGATCGTTCATAAACCTATTCTTTTCTGTTATTATCCAATTGGGATTTGCAAAATGAGAAGAAATCTGGTAGTTTACAATATTTCTCAAAAATATTTCGAACAAATTAAATACTGGGTAGAATGATTGAGAAACTCTTAAATTGATCCTATATAGCTTTTGCGCCTTTAATTTAGAATTACCAGTTGCAATTAAAAATCTGTCTAATCTGGGTTGTGAAACAAAATATTCAAGTTTACTATATTCCAATTTGGGTCTGTTTTATTTGTGTAATACAAATATAATTAATATATTTGCAAGGTTATGCTTGATAAAGCCTCTTTCTTTTTAAGAAACGTAATCAAGTTAAAGATACAAAAGCCTTTCATTTATTTGAGAGGCTTTCTTTTTTACCGTAATTAAGTCCAAAATAGAATAAACCCTCCTCTAAAAACTAAAAAATTGTATAAAATTGTTTAATTTCGCATTAGATTTTTTGAATAAACACAAAAGAAATGTGCATAACGGAAATTTGATGCAAACACTTATGAAGATCTGCAAATTCCACCTGCTTGACTGGCAGGCAGTAAAACCAATATAAAAAAATAATACCTACTTATGAAAGAAGTTGTAATTGTATCTGTCGCTAGAACACCAATTGGAAGTTTATTAGGTAGCTTATCTAGTATTTCAGCTACAAAATTAGGAGAAATAGCCATTAGAGGTGCCTTAAATCGCATAAAATTAGACCCAAAACTTGTTGATGAAGTTTTTATGGGAAATGTAGTTTCTGCCGGATTGGGTCAAGCACCTGCAAGACAGGCGGCTCTTTTTGCTGGAATACCAAATACTGTTCCTTGTACCACTGTTAATAAAGTTTGTGCCTCTGGAATGAAAGCAATTATGCTTGCTGCCCAATCCATTAAAACTGGTGATGCTGAAATTATTGTTGCTGGCGGAATGGAAAATATGAGTAAAATTCCACATTATCTGGAAGGAAGAAAATCGACAAAACTTGGCAATATTACTGTTGCTGACGGATTGTTGGTTGATGGTTTGATAAATGTATATGACCAAAAACATATGGGAACCTGTGGTGATTTATGCGCTGATGAATATAAATTCACTAGAGAAGATCAAGATAATTTTGCCATTGCATCCTATAAAAAATCAGCTGATGCTTGGGCTAAAGGAAAATTTTCTAATGAAGTCGTTCCTGTTGAAATTCCACAAAGAAAAGGCGATCCTATTATTTTTGCTGAAGACGAGGAGTACAAAAATGTAGATTTGGCAAAAATCCCAACCTTGCGCCCTGTATTTAGTAAAGATGGAACCGTAACTGCCGCAAACGCATCGACAATTAACGATGGCGCTGCAGCATTGGTGGTTATGAGCGCAGACAAAGCCAAAGAACTAAATCTTAAACCCATTGCCAAAATAATTGGTTATGCAGATGCTGCCCATGAGCCTGAATGGTTTACCACCGCTCCTGCAAAGGCAATTCCAAAAGCATTGGCCAAGGCGAGTTTAAAAATAGATGACATTGATTATTTTGAGTTTAATGAAGCTTTTTCGGTAGTTGGATTGGCCAATATTAAAATTTTAGGCATAGATGCTTCAAAAGTTAATGTAAATGGAGGTGCTGTTTCTTTAGGGCATCCACTTGGCATGTCTGGAGCTAGAATTGTAATTACATTGGCTTCAGTATTGGAGCAAAATAAGGCAAAATATGGTGCAGCAGCCATCTGTAATGGTGGCGGTGGCGCAAGTGCTATTATTATTGAACGCCTGTAAACTTATTGCATGGATTACGGAATTTGTAATTTAAGTATTGTCCCCCTCAGAATTGAACCAAACGATAAAAGTGAAATGGTTTCACAATTATTATTTGGCGAGCACTTTATAGTATTAGAAATTCATAAAAAATGGAGCAAAATTCGAATTGCTTTTGATAATTATGAAGGTTGGGTTGATACCAATCAGTATTTACCGCTTTCTGAAAGAACTTTTTTTGAAATTGAAAAGTCCAATATTGTTTTGGCAGGTGAATTAATTGATTTTGTAATCGATAAAAAAGAGTCTTTTTTAACCATAACCATTGGTGCTTCACTTCCCTTTTATAATGATAAAACCTTAAAATTAGGACCTATAAATTATCGTTATGAAGGACAAGTTTTTAATAAAAAACAACCAAAAAAATCCCTTGTTGAAATGGCTGCCCGTTTTTTAAATGCGCCTTATTTATGGGGTGGAAAAACGCCTTTCGGGATAGATTGTTCTGGTTTTACCCAAATGGTATATAAACTATGCGGATACAAATTATTACGTGATGCAAGCCAGCAAGCAACTCAGGGCGAAGCACTAAGTTTTATTGAAGAAAGCGAACCAGGAGATTTGGCTTTTTTTGACAATGAAGAAGGTGTTATTGTTCACGTAGGCATCATTATGAATGATAATTATATTATTCACGCCCACGGAAAAATAAGAATTGACAGGATTGACCATAGTGGTATTTTTAATGTTGATACGCAAAGGCATACCCATAAATTAAGGGTCATTAAAAAGATTATATAAAAGAAAAGCCCACAAATTTGTGGGCTTTTCTTTTATCAATTAAAATAATTATTCTTTTAAATTATCGTAAACTGCTCTAATTTCATTAAGTTTATCGGGCATTTCTAAATTTTCATACAAACCCATTAATGTTTGTATTGTACTAATGTTTGTTTTATTATAAGTAAATGCTTTTTCATAATAAGGCAATGCTTCTCTATAAATTTCAAATTGTTGCGCCTGTAATTTATCATATTTTTTAAAGTCTGACAAACTCTTATTCATTTCATCAATAATAGGAGCTGCCTTTTCAATAATTGCAGCACCAATATTATTGTAAGCATCGGCATAATCAGGTTTCAATTCAATGGCCTTTTCAAAATTTTTGATGGCTTCATCAATATTTTTTTGATCCATATTCATTACCCCAACATTATAATACAAGGTTGGTTCTGTGGGATTTAGGTTGATAGCTTCTTCCAAACGTTCTTTAAATTTGGCGTTGTCGCCAGCTTTATAATAAATATTTGCCTCATCAATTAACAAAGAATAACTGATTGGAAATTCTGTTCTTCCTTTTGAAATGATTTCTAAAGCTTTTTCATTATTTCCTTTATCTGAATAATTTTGGGCCAAATTTTTGAAGATCATTTCACGTCTAGATTCTTTTACCTCTTCTCTAGGATTTTCCGCCAACCCTAATTTAACCTGTAAATCCATACTTTTTTTATCCCCAAAAGTAACGTCTTCTTTGGTTTCTTTGTTTGTGGCAACATAAACAGTTGTAATTCCTGTATAGTTTAGATCCAATAATTCTTCGTATAATTTTATAGAACTGTCATAATCCTTTGCAAAGTAGTAAACCAAGGCTGCGTTGTCTAAATAAGAAGTATCTCTTGGACTTAGTACATACACTTGATAAAATTCCTTAGCGGCTTTAAGATAATCAGCATCTTCTTTTGTTTCAATTGCATAGCTGTAACTATTGGATGCATTCTCTGCAGCGGCAACAATCATCTTATTAAGCAATTCACCAATTTCAGAAGAATACCTTTGTTTACCAGTTTCTTTCTCATAAGTAATTAATTGGTTAAATGCATTACCAACTTTTTCAATATCCGCATTCGGATTTCCATTTTGATACAATGCCAAACCTTTTAAATAATAAAATTTAGCCTTTGTTTTTTGATCAGCATCGACAATTAAGCCTTCTGCTTGATTTACTGCTGACATAGCAGTTGCAAAATCATTTGATTTAATCGCTTTTTCCGTAGATTTTAATTCATCTTTTTGCGCGAATACTGTCATACTAATAAAAAAAGCTGACAGAATTATTAATTGTTTTCTCATTTTTTCTGATTTATTGTTATTGGTTTATTCTTGATTTATTCCTGGTTTAAATTATCTTCATCGTTATTTTCAATTTCCGTGCCATTGTCAATTTCGATGTCATCTTCAAGAAGTTCAACTTCTTCTTCATGCATCACTTTTGCCACAGCAGCTATAGAATCGTTGTCTTTTATATTGATTAATTTAACACCTTGAGTGGCTCTACCCATTACACGTAAGTCACCAACAGCCAATCTGATTGCAATTCCCGATTTGTTGATAATCATTAAATCATCATCATCCTTCACATCTTTTATGGCCACTAAATTACCTGTTTTTTCAGTAATATTGATTGTTTTTACACCTTTACCTCCTCGGTTGGTTATTCTATAATCCTCTAGTTTTGAGCGTTTTCCGTAACCATTTTCTGAAACTACCAAGATATCGCTGTCTATATCGTCAACGGCGATCATTCCAATAACTTCATCATTTTTATTGGCCAATGTAATTCCGCGTACACCAGAAGCATTTCTACCCATTGGTCGCGTTTTACTTTCTTCAAAACGAATGGCTTTCCCCGATTTTAAACCTAACATCACTTGGCTGTCGCCAGTAGTTAATTTGGCTTCTAAAAGTTCATCGCCTTCCCTTACGGTTATAGCGTTAATTCCATTTGCTCTTGGTCTAGAATATTGTTCTAAAGAGGTTTTTTTAACCTGTCCCATTTTAGTCGCCATTATCACATAGTGACTGTTAACATATTCTTCAATTTTTAAGTCTTCCGTAACCAAAAATGCTTTAACGGTATCATCTTGCTCAATATTTATTAAATTTTGAATAGCTCTTCCCTTCGAAGTTTTTCCACCTTCGGGTATTTCATAAACACGCATCCAAAACACTTTTCCTTTTTGGGTAAAGAACAGCATATATTGATGGTTAGTTCCCACAAATAAATGTTCCAGGAAGTCTTCTGTTCTGGTTGCCACACCTTTTTGTCCGCGTCCTCCTCTATTTTGAACTTTATATTCATCCAAATTGGTTCTTTTTACATAGCCAGCATGTGAAATTGTTATCACTACGTTTGAATTTGGAATCATATCTTCAATCGATAAATCTCCACCAGCGTATTCTATAACCGATCTCCGTTCATCTCCATATTTATCTCTAATGGCAATAAGTTCATTTTTAATAATTTCAAAACGCCTTTCTTCATTTGCCAAAATATCTTTTAAATCTGCGATTAATTTAATAATCTCATCATATTCCGTACGAAGCTTATCTTGCTCAAGTCCTGTTAACTGACGTAAACGCATTTCAACAATGGCTCTTGCTTGAATTTCAGACAACTCAAAACGCCCCATTAAATTTTCTCTTGCCTCATCAGCATTTGAGGAAGCCCTGATTATTTTAATGACTTCATCAATATTGTCACTTGCAATAATTAATCCTTCTAAAATATGGGCTCTAGCTTCGGCTTTTTTAAGTTCAAATTCTGTTCTGCGAACAACAACTTCGTGTCTGTGTTCAACAAAATAATGAATTAATTGTTTTAAATTCAATTGCTGCGGACGCCCTTTTACCAAGGCAATATTATTTACGCTGAATGAAGTTTGAAGCGCAGTGTATTTGAATAAATTATTTAAAACAATGTTTGG
This sequence comes from Lutibacter sp., assembly GCA_028696945.1. Lineage (GTDB taxonomy): Bacteria > Bacteroidota > Bacteroidia > Flavobacteriales > Flavobacteriaceae > Lutibacter. The sequence continues at coordinate 25,194 of JAQVGD010000002.1, read as the reverse complement.
TATCGCATCGCGTTTTAGAACATAAACGATACGCATTCCCTTTCTGTCAGATTCATCACGAATATTCGCAATTCCATCCAGTTTCTTGTCATTGACCAATTCAGCAGTCTTCTTAATCATTTCTGCCTTATTTACCTGATAAGGAATTTCAGTGACAATAATACTTTCACGTCCATGTACTTCTTCAATAATGGCTTTTGCGCGCATCACTATTCTTCCTCTCCCAGTTTCAAAAGCTTCTTTTACGCCTTCATAACCATAAATAATTCCTCCTGTTGGAAAATCGGGTGCTTTAATATACTTCATCAATTCAGAAATTTCAATATCTCTGTTTTCAATATAAGCCAAGGTACCGTTGATAACCTCCGTTAAATTGTGGGGTGCCATATTGGTGGCCATCCCAACAGCAATACCTGAAGCACCATTTACCAATAAAGTTGGAATTCTTGTAGGTAAAACGGTCGGTTCTTCTATAGTGTCATCAAAATTTAATTGATGGTCAACGGTGTCTTTTTCAATATCCGCAAGCATTTCTTCCGAAATTTTTTGCATACGAACCTCTGTATATCTCATTGCTGCGGGGCTGTCACCATCAACAGAACCAAAGTTCCCTTGTCCGTCCACCATCATATAACGCACACTCCATTCTTGTGCCATACGCACCATAGCGTCATAAACTGAAGTATCTCCATGAGGATGAAACTTCCCTAAAACCTCTCCAACTATTCTTGCTGATTTTTTATAGGAACCTGTTGCTTTAATTCCCAACTCATGCATACCAAAAAGCACCCTTCTGTGTACAGGTTTTAACCCATCTCGCACATCAGGCAATGCCCTAGAAACTATTACTGACATTGAATAATCAATGTAAGCGGATTTCATTTCATCTTCTATATTAATTGGTATAATTTTTTCTCCGTCTGCCATAAATTTATATTTAATTTTGTGTCAATTTTCAACAAAGCAATATACGATTTTTCACTTTTTCACAACCTATTTATCGTGATGTTTTTATACTTTTTATCAACAAGGAAAAGTTCATGAAATACCGCATTAACACTCTGATTCTCAATCGTTTTAAGCTCTAAAAATTAATCGGAAAAATAAATTAATTAAAAGTGGTTCACTTTTTGTGTTTAAAAGATAAAAAAATCAGTTAAATTTACAATATAAACATAAGATAATGGACGATAATTTTTCACCTAAAGTTAAAGATGTAATTGCCTACAGTAAAGAAGAAGCTTTGCGTTTGGGGCATGATTTTATTGGTACGGAGCACCTTCTTTTAGGATTGTTACGTAAAGGAGATGGAAAAGCTATAGAAATTTTAAATTCTTTAGAAATTAATCTTGATCATTTACGTAAAAAAATTGAAGGCTTAAACCCTATTAATTCTTTGAAAGAAGCCGATGAAAAGAAAAGTTTACATCTGACAAAGCAAGCCGAAAAAGCATTAAAAACAACTTTTTTAGAAGCCAAATTATATCAAAGCGAATCTGTAAATACTGCACATTTGCTGTTATGCATTTTACGCAATGAAAATGACCCAACAACAAAATTATTACAACATTTTGATGTGAGTTATGATGATGTGAAATCTGTTTTTAAACAATTATCCTTTGATGAAGAAATAGATTTGCCAAAAGCTGAAAATTCTTCTGATGATGATTTTGACACCTCTAAATCAAATCCTTTTGAACAATCTAGAGGCGAAAAAACGCCGCTTAAAAAAACAAAAACACCCGTTTTGGATAATTTCGGACGGGATTTGACACGTTTGGCAGAAGAAGGAAACCTGGATCCTGTAGTTGGACGCCAAAAAGAAATTGAAAGGGTTTCACAAATTTTAAGCCGAAGAAAAAAGAACAATCCAATTTTAATTGGTGAACCAGGAGTTGGCAAATCTGCCATTGCTGAAGGATTGGCCTTACGTATTATCCAACGTAAAGTTTCGCGTATTTTATTTAACAAACGCGTAGTTTCATTGGATTTGGCAAGTTTGGTTGCCGGTACAAAATACCGTGGTCAGTTTGAAGAACGCATGAAGGCTTTGGTAAATGAATTGGAAAAAAATGATGATATTATTTTATTTATCGATGAAATTCACACCATTGTTGGTGCTGGTGGCGCAACGGGTTCTTTAGATGCTTCCAATATGCTAAAACCAGCATTGGCGCGTGGAGAAATTCAATGTATTGGCGCAACAACTTTGGATGAATTTAGAACCAATATTGAGAAAGATGGTGCGCTGGAACGCCGTTTTCAAAAGGTAATGGTTGAACCGACTTCTGTTGAAGAAACAATTCAGATTTTACAAAATATAAAAGATAAATACGAAGATCACCATAATGTAGTTTATACGGATGAAGCAATTAAAGCTTGTGTAACATTAACAAACAGGTATATGACCGACCGTTTTTTACCAGACAAAGCAATTGACGCTTTGGATGAGTCAGGATCTAGAATCCATATTACAAATATTGTGGTACCTACTGAAATTTTACAACTGGAAGAGCAGCTGGAAAAAATTAGGGAAGACAAAACCGCTGCTGTAAATAGACAAAAATATGAAGAAGCAGCACGCTTGCGCGATGATGAAAAACGCATTGAAAGCATGTTACAAACTGAGCAAAAAAAATGGGATGAAACTTCAAAATTAAATCGTGAAATTGTTACCGAAGACAATGTTGCTGAAGTGGTTTCTATGATGACAGGCATTCCTGTAAACAGAGTTGCTGAAGCTGAAAGCAAACGTTTAAACGATTTACCAATCCGAATTAAAGGAAAAGTTATTGGGCAAGACGAAGCGGTCAGCAAGGTTGTGAAGGCCATACAACGCAATCGTATTGGACTTAAAGACCCTAATAAACCAATTGGATCTTTCATATTTCTAGGACAAACCGGCGTTGGAAAAACACAACTCGCTAAAGTTTTAGCAACCGAATTATTTGATAGTGAAGACGCATTGGTTCGAATCGACATGAGTGAATATATGGAGAAATTTGCCGTATCTCGATTGATTGGCGCGCCTCCAGGTTATGTGGGTTATGAAGAAGGCGGGCAACTTACCGAAAAAATTAGACGCAAACCTTATGCTGTTGTTCTTTTTGATGAAATTGAAAAAGCACATCCTGATGTTTTTAATATGTTGTTGCAAATATTGGATGAAGGACATATTACCGACAGTTTGGGAAGACGAATTGATTTTAGAAATACAATTCTCATCATGACTTCCAATATTGGCTCCCGCCAATTGAAAGATTTTGGTGCTGGCGTAGGTTTTGGAACAGCTTCTAAAAATTTACAGGCAGATGCAAATGCTAAAGGCGTGATAGAAAATGCACTTAAAAAATCATTTGCTCCAGAATTTTTAAACAGAATTGATGACGTTGTGATATTCAATCCTTTAGAAATAAAAGATATTCATTTAATTATTGATATTGAATTAAGTAAATTATCAAAACGTATAGACGATTTAGGGTATAAATTAGTGTTGGCCAAAGAAGCAAAAGATTATATTGCGGAAAAGGGATTCGACAAACAATATGGTGCCAGACCGTTAAAACGTGCTATTCAAAAATATGTTGAAGATGCCTTGGCTGAAGAAATTGTGACTTCAAAATTAAAAGAAGGCGATTCAATTTTCATGGATTTGGATAAAGACAAAAACGAACTTACCATAAAAATAACCAAAGGAAAAGACAAGGTTGAATAACCATCAACCTTGCCTTTATATTTAAATACCTAAAAGTCAATATGAATTTAAAAACAACTTTTACTATAACATTAGCTATTCTGTTTTTCAATTTTTCATCGGCACAAGAAAAGCCAAAAAGTGCAGATGAAGTTTTAAAAAACGCTTGTGAACAAGCAAAATCCGAAAATAAAAATGTTATTATTATGTTTCATGCATCATGGTGCGGCTGGTGTAAAAAAATGGATGCTTCCATGAATGATGCCTCCACGAAAGAATTGTTCAATAAAAACTATGTGATTGCTCATTTAGTGGTTTTAGAATCTGCCACCAAAAAACATTTAGAAAATAATGGTGCTGAAGCATTATTAAATAAATATGGCGGTGAAAGGCAAGGAATACCTTATTTCCTGATTTTTAATAGTGACGGCAATTTATTGGCCGACTCAAAAATGGTTAAGAACGAATTTGTTTTGAAAGGGCAAGGGAACAATATAGGCTGTCCAGGCACCATTGAAGAAGTGGCCGCCTTTAATTATAAATTGAAAGAAACTTCAAATTTAAATGAAGAAGAGCTGACGATTATTTCAGAACGATTCAAATTAAATAATTCCAATTAATTAAAGCCAAACACTCCTTTTAAAAAACCCGATCCGTAGCCAGTAAATTGTATCAATGTTGTTACAATACTTAAAGCAGCTACGGATATTTTTTTGTTTTTTAAGTATGAATCTATAAATATTGCCACAAAATAAATTACAAAAAATAATGCAAATAACTTAAACCCAAATAGTAGAAATACGAATGATGCCAAAAAAAGCAATGTGAAAAGCATTGGAAACCAATAGGTAATTTTGGCTGTATCTGGATATTTACGGTTTAAAAATGGTCTTGCATTTCCAAAAAGAAAAGTTTGCCTAAAAAACTGTTTTAAACTGGTTCTTCGTTTATGGTAAACAAAGGCATTTTCAATAAATTGTGTATGAAAATTATTTTCCCACAACCGGAAAGTTAAATCAATATCTTCACCTATTCTCATTTTACCAAAACCGGCAGTGGCTTCAAATGCTTTTTTTGAAATTCCAAAGTTGAAACTGCGAGGTTGAAATTTACCGATAACTTTTTTACTTCCTCTTAGTCCTCCAGTTGTTAAAAAGGAAGTCATGCTATAATTTATTGCTTTTTGAATGGTTGTGAAAGATTCATGAGCAGCATCTGCGCCTCCATAAGCATCGGTAAAATCTTGCTTTAAAGCGTTGTCAACTTCTTCAATATAATGGGAAGGAATTATACAATCCGAATCAAAAATGATAAAATAATTTCCTGTGGCCAATTGCATTCCGAAATTTCTGCTGGCTCCTGCCCCCGTGCTTTCTTTAAAATGATATTTTACGTTTAAAAGATCAGTATATTTTGAAACAATTTTATCAGATTTTAAGGTAGATCCATCTTCAATAACAAGTACTTCAAAATCCTTCGTAAAGGTTTGTTTGGTTAAGCTCCGCAACAATTCGTCAATTTCTTGAGGTCTATTGAAAACAGGAATTATGATGGAATATGTTAATTTCAAAAGTTAGAGGTTTACCGCTAATGTATAAGTTTTAAAATAAAAAAAAACACGAATTTAAAAATCTGTGCTTTTTTAAAAATTTAATTGCAATTTACTGTTCTTCTTTATCCATAAAAAGTTCCATTACCTCTTGACTAATTCCCATGTTTGAAAATCCACCATCATGATATAAATTTTGCAGGGTCACTTTTTTTGTTAAATCAGAAAAAAGCGAAAGGGCATAATCGGCGCACTCTAAAGCTGTTGCATTTCCAAGTGGTGACATTTTTTCGGCATAATTTAAAAAACCTTCAATACCTTTTACACCTTTACCGGCCGTGGTAAGCGTTGGTGATTGAGAAATTGTGTTTACGCGAACTTTATGGTCTCTTCCAAAGAAATAGCCAAAACTACGTGCAATAGATTCTAAATATGCCTTATTATCAGCCATATCATTATAATCTGGAAAAACTCTTTGCGAAGCCATATAGGTTAATGCGACAATACTTCCCCACTCATTCATTGCGTTAGATTTATACAATACGCCCATTACTTTGTGAAATGAAACCGCAGAAACATCCCATCCAATTTTAGTGTATTCATAATTTTGGGTGGTATAATGGTTGCCTTTACGCACATTTACCGACATTCCTATTGAATGTAAAACAAAATCAATTTTTCCGCCTAAAATTTCCATCGACTTGTCCACCAAATTTTGAATATCTTCCACGGATGTTGCATCGGCTGGAATTACTTGAGAACCCGTTTTTGCGGCAAGTTCATCAATAGTTCCAAATCGCATGGCAACTGGTGCGTTTGTCAACACAAATGTAGCACCTTCTTCGTGCGCTCTTTCGGCAACTTTCCAGGCGATAGAGTTCTCATCTAAGGCTCCAAAAATAATTCCTTTTTTTCCTTTAAGTAAATTGTACATTTAAATTTCTATTTGATTATTCTAAATTAATTGGCAAATATAGTAATTTCTTAATTCAACAACTGTTTTGCATGTTCAATTGCAGTTTTAGAAATATCTTTTCCACCTAACATCTCTGCAATTTCTTCAATTCGCTCGTTTTTCGACAGCTCTTTTAATTTTGTCACAATATTATTTTCTATATCTTCTTTGTAAACTTTATAATGTTGTTTTCCTTTTGCGGCAATTTGTGGCAAATGCGTAATGGTAATCACTTGCATATTAACACTCATTTGCTGCATAATTTCGGCCATTTTTTGGGAAACATCACCAGAAACACCAGTGTCTATCTCATCAAAAATAATGGTTGGCAATTTTAAATATTCCGAAAGAATGGCTTTAACAGATAACATAATTCGCGATAATTCGCCCCCTGAGGCTATCTTTTTCAGTTCTCCAAAATTAGCCCCTTTATTTGCTGAAATAAAAAGCTGCAATTCGTCTTTTCCGTTATGAAAATACTGTTTAGTATGCTTAATCACAAAATTAAAACGCGTATTTTCCATCCCCAAATTTTCGAGGCTATTTTCCAATTTTGAAATCAATGTTGGAATTGCCTTTTCCCGATCTTGAAATATTAATTTCGCCAGCTTGTCAATTTTTTCAGCAACACCGTTAATTTCCTTTTCCTTTTCTAAAATAGCTGCGGAAGAATTTTCTACTTCATCAACTTTTACGGAAAGTTCCTCTTGTTTTTGAAGTAACTCCGTCACGGTAGTTACAGTATGTTTTTTTTGCAAATTGAAAATCAGTTGCAACCGGTCGTTCAGTTTTTGCAATTCCAAAGGATCAAAATCTACATTTTCATTGAATTTTTCAATCTCTCCGGCAATATCGTCAAATTCAATTTTAACACTCAGAATCCTGTTGTAAAGTGCTGCATATTCATTTGAGTATGTTGCAATTCTATTCAAATTTACAACAAATGAATTTAAAAGTGTTTGCAAACCAATCTCTTCGCTTAAGGCAAGTGTCTGCGCTTCAGATAAATTTAGTTTTATTTCTTCAATATTGTTTAATTTATCCAGCGATTGTTCAATAATTTCCTGCTCATCGGGCTGTAAATTTGATTTTTCCAACTCTTCAAATAAGTGCAAGTTGTATTCGTAGTTTTGTGTGGCGGCTTCCTGATTTTTTTTAAGCTCCTTCAACTCTTTGGACAATTGATTAAATAATTTCAATCCCCGTTTGTACGATTCAATTTTTGGGGCATTGCCAGCAAGTGCATCAATAATTTGAAACTGAAAATTTTCATCCGACAACTTCAGGGTTTGATGTTGGGAATGCACATCGATCAGTTTCTCGCTTAAATCCAGTAAAACCTGTAAAGTTGTGGGCGTATCATTAACAAAAGCTCTTGATTTACCAGTCGGCGAAATTTCTCTTCTGATAATGGTTTCATTCTCAAAATCGATATCATTTTCTTCAAAAAAACCTTCCAATTGATAATTGGAAATAAGAAATTTGGCTTCAATAATACATTTTTTATTGGTATCTTTTAAAGTTGAAGTGTCAGCTCTTTTACCTAAAACCAATCCAAGTGCGCCCAATAAGATAGATTTACCTGCGCCAGTTTCCCCTGTAATTGTAGATAAATAATCTCTAAAATTAACAGATAAACTATCTATTAATGCATAATTTTTTATGGAAAGATTTGTAAGCATTCTTGTAAGTTAATGTTAAGAATTTACTTTATGTCGTTCCATTTGGACGAATTAAGAGGTGAAATTTTTAGTAAGTCTTCTTTTAATTTAAAGGCATCATAATTTGGACCATCTGAAAAAACATTGACAATTTCATCTGCTTTAGCATCCATAAACACCCTTAATAAAAACGCATTCGGACGCGAATCATAAATGGTTTTTAAAAATCCGATGGATTCTTCAATTTTTTGTTCTGCCTGCTTTTTGTCTTTATTCATAACATCTAATCCTTTCAAATGATAAGAATACATTGCAGCATGAAATAAACTGTAAGTTGGTGATAAAATATTGTCAATCATGACAAATCTTGATTTAGATCCATCATTTTGATTCCAGCCAACATAGCCACTTTGCTGAGCCTGCACCACGATATTTTGTGCTTTAACAAAAAACGAAGTGCCTCCATTTAAAGCAAAAGTATCAGCATCCATTCCCAAAATAGTGTAAACATAAAATGAAACTACAGACACCAAATTGGATTCGAAAGAATTTTCATTAAATAACAAGGGTTCAAACTCAATATATTTAAAAGAAAAATCGTCATCTTTAAAATTAAAAACAGGAGTTAAGTAGGTTGAATTGTAAACAGGACGTGATGATTGTATTTGAATATGACCTTTAAAATCGTTACCAGTTTGCTCTAAAATTGTCAGTGTTAAATTGCAATTAATACGTTCTTGAGGTTCATACTTAATATTTGTCCAGCGTTTTTGGTTTACAAATTCATTTAATGAATTCTCCAATGTTTTGAATATTTGTTTGTTTGAACTCGGAATTTTATCAGCATTAATAGTAATAGTACACCTTAACTCTTGTGCATTTAGCTGAGCAGAAACAAAGAAAACAATAAAAAGTTGAACTATTTTACGCATAAAATTTGATTCAAAATTACATTAAATATATCTTCAGCAACTTCAGCCTTAGATTTTAGACTAAATTCCGAAAATTTTTCGAATTTATCTATAATGGTAACTTTATTTGTTTCCTCTTTAAATCCAGCACCTTTATCCTGAAGTGAATTTAATACAATTAAATCCAAATTCTTACTTTTTAACTTGGCAATCGCATTTTCCAGTTCATTATCTGTTTCCAACGCAAAACCAACCAAAAATTGATGGCTTTTAACTTTTCCCAATGAAGCCAATATATCCTTGGTTTTTACCAATTCAAGCGTCAAGTTCTCCTCTGATTTTTTTATCTTGGAAACTGCTAGATTTTTTGGTTTATAATCTGCCACAGCTGCCGAAAGAATGGCAACATCAACAGAAGCATAATACTTATGAACTTCATTGTACATATCTTCTGCACTTATCACATCAATTCTTTGAATTAAGGAATTTGAAACCGTTTCATTTGAATTTCCTGTAATTAAATAAACGTTAGCGCCTAAATTAGCTGCTTTTTTAGCCAATTCAAATCCCATTTTTCCCGAAGAATGATTTCCAATAAAGCGGACTGGATCAATTGCTTCATAAGTTGGACCTGCAGTAATTAAAACTTTTTTATTATATAGCGGCAATCCTTTAACAATTTCATTTTCAATAAATGACACAATATTTTCAGGTTCTTCCATGCGTCCTTCACCCACCAAACCACTGGCCAGTTCACCACTTGCCGATGGAATAAAAACATTCCCAAAACTTTGTAATTTCTTTATACTTTGTTTTGTGGTCGGATGTTGGTACATATCTAAATCCATCGCTGGAGCGAAATATACTTTGCATTTGGCCGATAAATAGGTGGCTAATAATAGATTGTCGCACACGCCATTGGCCATTTTAGACAAGGTATTTGCTGTTGCCGGGGCAATGAGCATATAATCAGCCCACAAACCTAAATCTACGTGGCTATTCCACAGTTCGTTTTCAGTAGTTCCCTTTTCAAAAAAGGTAGAATAAACTGGATTTTTGGATAATGTTGAAAGTGTAAGCGGCGTAACAAAATCTTTGGCTGCAGGTGTCATCACAACTTTTACCTGCGCACCTAATTTTACAAAAAGTCGTACTAAATGTGCTGTTTTATAAGCAGCAATACCAGCTGTAACGCCTAATAGTATTTTTTTACCGCTTAAAATGGACATCTATTTTTGAATTTCTTCTGGATTTCTGTAATAAATTTTATCGTCTAACCATTCTTGAACGGCAATTGCTGTTGGTTTTGGCAACCTTTCATAAAATTTAGATACCTCAATTTGTTCCTTATTTTCAAAAACTTCATCCAAGCTATCAGTGTATGTTGCAAATTCCTCTAATTTTTCAACCAGTTCATTTTTTAAATCGATGCTAATTTGATCGGCTCTTTTTGCTATAATTGTAATAGCCTCGTAAATATTGCCTGTTGGTGCTTCAATTTTATTTTTGTCGTAAGTTACTGTTGTAGTAGGTGCTTCTGAGTTTTTATAATCCATTAGTTTTGAGTTTTAATGACAGTTATGGCGTTTAATTCATTATTTAAACTGGAAATCAATTCTTTTGTTTCCTCTAAATATTTAGAATTGGGAAAATTTTTTTCGAATCTCTGATGCACTTTTAAGGCTTCACTAATCCTAGCTTCTTTTTTAATATTAATACTGTTGGCTGCCAAATTATAAGCCGATTTAAATTTCAGATACATAGCTTCTTCTTTAAATGAGGTGCCTAAATAATCTGAAAGCAAATTATCAAAAGCGACCATTGCAGCTACGTAATCTTGGGTATGATAGTATTGTTTGGCAATCTCAAAAGATTTTTTTTCCAATTTATACGTTAATTCCTTTATATTTTTATTTGCATCGGGAACTTTCTCGGATTCTGGAAATTTATAAATAAAATTTTGAAGTGCCATGATGGCCTCTTTTGTATCTTTTTGATCCAAGCTATAAATAGGTGAGGCTAAATAATAACTGTAAGCCGACAGGTATGCTGCTTCTTCAACCTTTGAACTTTTTGGATAGCTTTTTACAAATTTATCAAAATAATAAGCGGCTAAACTATATTGTTTGGTGTTATAATGAGCTTGAGAAACCATATATTGAATCCGTTCCATCTGAGGTTTTCCTTTATAACTTGGCGTTATCTTCTCAAATAAAGCAATGGCTTTGGTGTACTTTTGTTCATCATACATTTTAACAGCCATTACATATTGCTCTTCGCTGGTACCTTTATTCAATGCTTTTTGGTATTCACTACAAGACGAAACGCTCAAAGCGACTAACAAAATGAAAATATAAATTTTATTTTTTTGCATTTGGCAAAATTAGTTATTTATTATGGATTATTAAAATGATTTTTTACAGACCACTAAACCACAAAAATAACCAGCTTTTTGTAGAAATAGTGAGCGACAATCCTAATTGTTTGTTAATTATTAGGCTTAAGGCGAAACAGAGCTTACCACTGTAAGTCGTTTAATATCATTGTCAAACAAGTACATTCCTCCTTTATCATTCCCAATTAAATTAATTTTATCCAAAATAGTTCTTGCCTGTGCTTCTTCTTCAATTTGTTCGGCAACATACCATTGTAAAAAGTTATGGGTAGCATAATCTTTTTCTTCCAAAGAAATGTGCACCAATTCATTAATGCTTTGTGAAACAAAAATTTCATGTTTAAACAATGTTTCAAACATTTCTTTTACCGACCCGAATTCAAGTGCGGGTGCGCTTAATTCAGAAACCATTGCATGTCCGCCACGTTCATTAATATATTTAAACATTTTAAGCATATGCAATCTTTCTTCATCAGATTGTGCATACATAAATTGAGAAATTCCTTCAAAACCTTTCAACTCAGACCAAGAAGCCATTGCTAGATAAATTTGAGATGACTCTGCTTCAATTCTTATTTGACTATTTAAAACGGTTTGCATCCTTTCTGATAACATATAATTTTATTTTTAATGATGTTATATGGTAATTTTTCGATATAAATTAAACCAAATAAATATTTTTTTTACAAAATAATAGACTGAAAATGAATAATATCTCAAATCTAATATTTAGCTGCAAAGTTAGCAATTTTTTGTTGTAAATCATAAGAAGCATTCACTAAAGGCAACCTCACGTTTTCAGAACAAATACCAAAACTTTTCAACAATGTTTTAATCCCTGCTGGGTTTCCTTCTTCAAATATATAATCTATGCAATCCATAACTTTGTAGTGTAAAGCATTGGCTTTCGCTACATTTCCTTTTAAAGCTTGCTGAATCATTTCTGAAAAATCTTTAGGCAAACCTTGTCCGATTACCGAAATTACACCTGCGCCGCCAGCCAACACTATTGGTAAAGCAATCATATCATCGCCAGATATGACCATAAAATCTTTAGGTTTTTGTTGAATTAACCGCATCGCCTGCACAATATCTCCAGCGGCTTCTTTTACCGCCACAATATTTTTAAAATCATTGGCCAATCTTATCACGGTTTTTGCCTCCACATTTTTCGCGGTTCTTCCAGGTACATTATAAACAATAATTGGCAACGGACTTGCTTCTGAAATGGCTTTAAAATGCTGGTAAATTCCTTCCTGCGTTGGTTTATTATAATAAGGTGAAACAGAAAGTATGGCAGAAAATGCTGATAAATCTTCAGTTCTAACCTCATTAACAACCGCCATGGTATTATTTCCGCCAATGCCAATTACCAAAGGAAGCCTACCATTATTTGCCTTGATAATGGTTGCCTTAACTTGTTTTTTTTCTTCTGAAGTTAAAGTAGCTGGTTCACCAGTGGTTCCTAAAATCACCAGATAATTTACGCCATTGTCAATTTGAAAGTTGACCAAACGTTTTAGCCCTTCAAAATCTACTGATTTATCTTCATTAAAAGGTGTTACCAAAGCAACTCCTGTTCCTAATAATTCTTTCATCTGTTTATATTTTATTTTTTAGCGGTAACAGATGCTGCCAACCTAACAGCAGGTAAACCTTGCCTGCCAGCAGGCAGGTTCACCATTGTCATTACATAATGTATCAAAATTTGTAATGCTCGTTTCATCTGTTTATATTTTATTTTTTATTGGTACAGATGCTGTTCGCCATTATCATTCTTTTGTGTATTAAAATTTGTAATGCTCGTTTCATCTGTTTATATTTTATTTTTTATTGGTACAGATGCTGTTCGCCATTAATCATTCCTCTGTGTATCAAAATTTGTAATGCTCGTTTCATCGCACTATCTTTAAAATGACTAAATATTTTATTAATTCTTCATGAAACAAGTCTAATTCATCCAGTTCGCACCTAATCATTAAATCATACAAACGCTTGTCCGTATGTGCAAAACCAACCTTAAATGCAGGTTTACAATGCAATAATAGGATGTTGAGATAGACATTGTCAACTTTGCTATAATTAATTAACAAATCGTATTTATTTGTTAAAATATTTTTCAATTTTTCAGCATCAACTTTCCCATACCAGCCAAAATCTTTGGGCGTAATAATATCCTCTGTCTCTTTCTCGTTTTTCAATTTTCTTTGAAAAATAACAACTGTAATATCGCTTTCAGAAATTTTTAAAATCGTTGCAAGTTTGCTTACAATAGGTGCTTTTCTCGACTTTTCATCTAAAAAAACAAGCACTTTTTTTACTTCCTCAAACGAACTTTTATGTTCGTCTTTAAGAAAGCCCGGCAATGCTTTTTTAAAAAAAATTTGATTGCTTTTTCGTTTAAATCCTGTAAAAATCATTTATATTTACCATTCTGAAGACAAAATTAATTAAAATCATCAGTATAGCAGCAATGAAAAAATTTATTATTCCGCTTATTATTTTCTTAACGCTTTTCAGCTGTAAAAGCCAGCTTAACCAATTGGTTAAAATAGAAGGAAGTCAAACAACTATTAATGAAACAATTGCTTCAGACAAAACAATTGAAAATACCATTAAACCTTATAGGGAAAAGGTTGAAAAAGAAATGACCACCGTAATTAGCTACACCCCAATAAATTTGTATAGAAATGATGGGGATTTGGAAAGTAGTTTGGGAAATTTAATGGCAGATTTGAGTTTTGAAAAGGCAAATCCAGTATTTAATTCAAGAACAGGAAAAAATATCGATTTTGCCATGTTTAATTATGGCGGAATCAGGGCAGGAATTTCCAAAGGAAATATTACCAATGAAAGTGCTTTTAATTTGATGCCTTTTGAAAATAGTTTGGTGGTAGTTGAATTGACTTCTGAAAAAATAACGGAACTTGTAAATTACCTAATTACCGAAAATAAAGCACATCCGCTTTCAAAACAATTTAATTTGGTCATCACAGAAAAAGGTTACGACTTAAAAATAAATAACGTTGCTCTTGACACTTTAAAAACCTATTTTGTGTTGACCTCAGATTATTTGCAAACTGGCGGTGACAATATGAATTTCTTTAAAGATCCTGTTCATTTATATTCCCTTGATTATAAGATAAGAAATGCTATTATCGATTATTTTAAGGAAACAGATACTGTTAAAGTTTCTTTGGATGGAAGATTTAGAAATGAAAAAATACTAAAGAATTAGGTAATGAAACGAGCATAACAAATTTTGATACACAGAGGAATGATTAATGGCGAACTGCATCTGTACCAACAAAAAAATAAAAATTAAACAGATGAAACGAGCATAACAAATTTTGATACATAAAGGAATGATTAATGGCGAACTGCATCTGCACCAACAAAAAAATAAAAATTAAACAGATGAAACGAGCATAACAAATTTTGATACACAGAGGAATGATTAATGGCGAACTGCATCTGTACCAACAAAAAAATAAAAATTAAACAGATGAAACGCCTACAACAGAATCATCTAACAGAAAAAAGAAAGATGCTGAGCGTTCCATTTGACAAATAAAAAACAATAAAAAATAGCAAATGAAACGAGCATTACAAATTTTGATACATAAAGGAATGATTAATGGCGAACTGCATCTGTACCAACAAAAAAATAAAAATTAAACAGATGAAACGAGCTATAACAAATTTTGATACACAGAGGAATGATTAATGGCGAACAGCATCTGTACCAACAAAAAAATAAAAATTAAACAGATGAAACGAAGAAATTTTATACAAAAATCAACGGCAGCAACTGCCTTTTTAACATTGGGCGGATTTTCACTGCAATCTTTTGCTACAAAAAATGCCAAGCACATTACCATTTTACACACCAATGATGTGCACAGCCATATTGATCCATTTCCAAGCACTGACAGCCGATATTCTAATATGGGCGGCGTTGCGCGACGTGCAACTTTGGTTGAAACCATTCGAAAAGAAAATCCGAATACCTTATTATTGGATGCCGGAGATATTTTTCAGGGAACGCCGTACTTTAATTTTTACGGAGGTGAATTGGAATTTAAATTGATGAGCATGTTAAAATACGATGCCGCAACTATTGGAAATCACGATTTCGACAACGGCATCGACGGCTTATTTTCGCAATTGCCTCACGCACAATTCGACTTTTTGTCGGCCAATTACGATTTCAAAAATACAGTGTTAAATACCCACGTAAAACCTTATAAAATTTTTGTGAAAGACGGTATCAAAATTGGTGTTTTTGGCTTGGGAGTTGAACTTCTTGGCTTGGTGGATCCAAGAATGTATAAGGAAACAATTTATCTAGATCCCATAGAAATTGCCCAGGATATGAGCCGTATTTTAAAAGAGGAAGAAAAATGTGATTTGGTTATTTGCCTATCCCATTTAGGCTATCACTATAAAAATGAAAAAGTAAGCGACTTGGTAATCGCTTCAAAAACCAAAAATATCGATTTAATTATTGGTGGCCATACCCATACTTTTTTGCCCAAGCCAACCATCACAAAAAATAGTGTTGGCGAAAATGTGTTGGTAAATCAGGTTGGTTGCTATGGAATTAATTTAGGAAGAATAGATTTTTATTTCGACAGTGATAAAAATTTGGGAAGCAAGGGTAAAAGTATCATCATTTAATATAATATATTTTAAGAAAATGCGCATAGAAACCGATTTAAAACTAGGGTTTAAAGATGTAATGATTCGCCCAAAACGCTCAACATTAAATTCAAGATCCTTGGTTAGTCTGGAAAGGGAATTTATTTTTTTACACAGCCAACAAAAATGGAGTGGTGTTCCAATCATGGCTGCAAATATGGATACCGTTGGCACCTTTGAAATGGCTACTGCGTTGGCAAATCACAAACTATTTACGGCAATTCACAAGCATTATTCTCTACAAGAATGGAAAGAATTTATGCAAACTGCCGACGATAATATGACGAATTATATGGCGGTAAGTTCAGGAATAGGAACTGCAGATTCAAAAAAATTGGCAGCCATCTTCAAGCAATACCCCCAGCTTAAATTTATTTGTATTGATGTTGCCAATGGCTACTCTGAACATTTCGCAAATTTTGTAAAAAAAACTCGGCAACAATATCCCGATAAAATAATAATGGCCGGAAATGTAGTCACTGGCGAAATGGTGGAAGAGCTGTTATTAGCTGGTGCCGACATCGTTAAAGTTGGCATTGGTCCAGGCTCTGTTTGCACAACACGCGTTAAAACAGGTGTTGGTTATCCGCAATTATCCGCAATTATTGAATGTGCTGATGCTGCACACGGATTGGGTGGACAAATAGTTTCTGACGGAGGTTGTAAAATTCCTGGCGATGTGGCTAAAGCATTTGGCGGTGGTGCCGATTTTGTGATGTTGGGTGGCATGTTTGCTGGACATACCGAAAGTGGTGGAAAAACAATTGACATTAATGGTGAAAAATTTAAGCAGTTTTACGGCATGAGTTCTGAAACTGCCATGAATAAACATGTTGGCGGCGTTGCAGATTACCGAGCTTCTGAAGGTAAAACTGTTGAAATTCTCTATCGTGGAGCCGTTGAAAATACCGTGCAGGATATTTTGGGCGGACTTCGTTCAACCTGTACTTATGTTGGTGCAAGCAGGTTAAAAGAACTCACAAAAAGAACTACTTTTATAAGGGTTCAAGAACAGCAGAATGAAGTTTTTTCAAAATAATTCTTCGTAAACACTTAAAATAAAAGCAGTTTATTTTCACTAAAAATTAGTGTTAGTTGCTGCTTTTTTCTGTAACTAAAATCATTGAACGATAAATTAAATACTGTGCAATGATGTAAGTACCCATAATAAAAACAGCAAAGATTTCTTTTGAAAGGTAAAATTTATTGATTGCTAAAAATGTATCTGACATCATAAAAATAATGGCACCAATCAACATCCAAATTGATTTGTTCGATTTCGTTTCTAAATAATTAATCAGCGAAACCACCCCAAACATTGAGATTGTAAATCCGTAAATTATTACAGGCATAAAAAGTTCTCCAAGAGAATCCTTTAAGGTATAAATGAACAACAATAAAAATATTCCAAATGGGATTATAGCAGTTAAAATATTTAAGAATGAAACGTTTTTAATGCGACTCATCACAATTTTTATAAATAAAATATGGGCAATTAAAAAAGAGATTAAACCTATTTTAAAGGAAAGTTGTCCTGAATATATTAAGAACACATCACCAAAAAACGAGAAAATTAATGCTGTAGAATACCATTTATTTGTTTCAAAAACAGATCTTGTATATAAAAATAACAATGCCAACATTATCAATGGCTTAAAAATATAGAGAAGGCTATCCACCTTAAAAACAATACCTATAATATCTAAAACAGAAACTAGGATAAATACAAAAAGTGCAATTTTTTTTATCATTTTAAAAAATTTTAGTTCCAAGTGGGCAATATACAATTTTTATTTAATTTTTTTAACATTGGTTTAATACCTTCTACCAAACTTTGTTGCATTATTTTAGAATCATCTTTGTGACATTGCAAACAAGTGCCAACCAGCAATAATTGCTGTTGTTCTTTAACGGTAAATGGTCTAAAATCTAGTCTAGTTGAATTGATAACACTTTTTTTAGGTGCTGTTAAAAACGGAATCCAGGCATCTTCGGGCAAATTATCATTTGGATTATTTTCATATTCTGGCGTAAAATTCCACTTTCCCTCTCCGTTTTTTATTTTATAAACCAAATTTCCATTTCCATAACCCAACGTTGCTGAATTTGCATGGCACGATTTACAATCTCGAATACTTCTGGTTGTTGTATGTGGGGAATTTGCTGCGTACAATCTATGAAAAGAAACATCCTTTCCAACTTCCTTTCCAGTAAAGCTTCCTTTGTCTATTGTTAAAATCATTCCAGGAATGGCAGGTTCAATATGCCTTTTATTTTTAGATTCTCTAACGCCCATTGCAGGTAGTGATGAAGAAAATTCTGCAACATGCTCTTTCCACTGGCCTTTTCCATATTTTTTGTCTAACAAATCGAAAGCTCTGGGCTCATTTTTGTCAAATTCGTTATGGCAACCTATGCAACGGGAAGTCCAGGATGAGTGGCACGTGGCACAACTTACATTTTTATGTGCATGGTCTCTCGAACAAATTTTAGACTGCGGTTTTAATTCGTGAATTTTTTCATCTTTTTTACCGATTAAATAAGCCTTTCCCAACGAATCAACATAAGTATTTACCAATGGATGCTTGCCATTTTCAACTATAATAATTGGCTTATCCGTATGTTTATAATCTCTATGCAAGAAAACCAACAAACTTTCTGCATCTAAAGAACTGTATGAAGTTGTGTGTGGTTTGTCTTTAAAATGACAGTCGGAACATTGCACTTTTACCGCTTGCTCAGCGTGGGCATATTTTTTTCCGTCGCCCATAACTTCGTGTGAGGAATGGCAATCCACACACAACAAACCTTTATTATGATGCAAATCTTCCCCAATATATTTATAAACTCGTTTGTCTTCAAAAACTTTAAAACCTTCTTTTTTATTCACATCATTTTCATCCAACAAAGTTTCCTGCCAACCTTCATAATTGGTAGAAATTCTGCTTGAACGGCTATGACATCCAAAACAATGTTCATTTTTTACAAATATATTTGTGGCAGGATGAAATTTTGGCAAATCCTTTTTATTTGAACTCAAATACTTTTGTAAATCGTTTTTTGCTTTTTCAGAATAATTTAAATGACAAGCATTGCAACCTCCACCCCTACTTAATTGCGTAGTAGGGCCATATTCCTTCTTTTCTGCGCCCAAATGACAATTGGCACATAAATCCCTAATATGCTTATCAGCTGCTGAATTTTTAACATCCTTAATATGGTAATGATAATCAGGCGAATCCGCCTCTCCAAAAATATATTTATCAACAGCCACCAAACCGCTATTGGTCGTCATCAAAGAATTTTCAATTTTGGCCAATTCATTTGGATGACATTTTCCGCAGGTTTCTTTGGCATCCACCAAATTTCCAGGAATTAATACCATTCCCTTATGTGAATCTTCTTTATCTAAGGTATTGGGATTCCCCAAATGGCAACTTATGCAACCAATGAGTTCTGGATTGTGATAAGCAGAATACCCCTTTGTGTCTTGATGGCATTGCAGGCAAGATTCTTTATCTATATTTTCAATTTTGATATAGTCGCCTTCTTCAACAAAACTTTTCTGAAAATAATTTTTATTATTTAAAATGAGCAAAACGGCAAGAAGCGCACTTACAAAAGCAAAACCACCAATTTTTTTATATTTCATTTTTATTATACAATTATGAAACAAATTTACAATAAATAATATTTTAACTGCTAACGATGGTTAATAGATGTTTTAATATATAATCCGTTTTAAAAGAGATTATTAACCTAGTAGTGCAACTTTTATTACATATATAATATTGATTTTCAACCTGTTAATGTAACAAATGTTACTGCATTTAATACTGTTTAATGACATTTGTCACACTATTAGCTTCTGTGTGTAAATACCTTTACACCAGAAATAAATTAGAAATAAATTATCATACTTATGACTACTTCAAGAAGAAAATTTATCAAAATTTCTGCTTTAGGGTTAGGGGCTGTGGCAGCATCAACAACTGCAATAAATATGTTTGGAGCAAATTCATATATTGATGAATTGGTTAAACAAAACGTTTCCAAAAAATTTAAAAGAACCGCCACCTATTGCGAAGTTTGTTTTTGGAAGTGCGCTGCTTGGGCATACACAAATGAAGATGGAGAGATTAAAAAAATTATTGGTAACGATGATGACCCACATTGTAATGGGCGCTTGTGTCCGAGAGGAACAGGAGGTGTTGGAATGTACGATGATGAAGACCGACTTAAAACGCCTTTAATCAGAACAACGGTAAATGGCGAACAAACTTTCAGAAAAGCAAGTTGGGATGAAGCCTTTGATTTAATTGCCTCAAAATTTAAAGGCATTAAAGAAACTTATGGTGCAGAATCTGTTGCTTTACTTAAACATGGTGCTCCTGGTTCGTATTTTGAACACTTATTTAAAGCGTTTGGCTCGGACACAATTGCAGAACCGGCTTATGCACAATGCAGAGGACCACGTGAAGCGGGCTTTAGTTTAACTTTTGGTTCTTGGGTAGGATCACCTGAACCTACCGATATTAGAGACACAAAATGTTTGGTGCTTATTGGTTCACATATAGGTGAAAATATGCACAACTCTCAAATTCAGGAAATGTCAGATGCAATAGATAATGGTGCCACCATTATTACTGTAGATCCAAGACTTTCTACCGCTGCGAGCAAATCAAAATTTTGGTTGGCCATTAAACCGGCAACCGATATTGCTTTAATGCTTTCTTGGATGAATGTTATCATAGAAGAAGGTATTTATGATAAAGAATACATAAATAAATACGCCACAGGCTTTGATGAATTGAAACAACATGTAAGTCAATTCACTCCTGAATGGGCTTATGGTATTACCACCATAAAACCTGAAGTGATAAGAGAAACCGCAAGAACCATGGCGAATGCGGCTCCTTCTGTAATTATTCACCCAGGTCGCCATGTTTCTTGGTATGGAGATGACTCCCAAAGAGCAAGAGCTATGGCGATTTTAAATGCCCTATTGGGTTCCTGGGGAAGACGTGGCGGGTTCTACTTTAAAGAAGCTGCAAAAGTTCCTAATTTTCCTGCTCCTGCTTATCCAGAACCAAAATGGGGATGGAAAGAAATAGGAGAAAATTATCCTTTAGCGCAAATGGGAATTACCACTGAAGTCATAAAATGTGCTTTGCCAAATAAAGATAATAAATATCCTGTAAAAGCATTAATGGTTGCAGCCACAAACATTACCAAATCAATACCAAACAAAATACTAATGGAAGAAGCAATAGATGCATTAGATTTTATGGTTGTTGTTGATACCATGCCGATGGACGTAACTGGTTATGCCGATGTTGTTTTGCCAGAATGTACCTATTTAGAGCGTTATGATGATATTCGTTCCGCAACCAATAGAGAACCTTCTATTGCCATTAGAATTCCAGCAGTTGAGCCAAAATACGACTCAAAACCTGCGTGGTGGATAGCCAAACAAATTGGTGAGCGTTTAGGTCTGGGAGATTATTTTAATTATGATGATTATAAGGAGGTAATTGAATGGCAGTTAAAAGAAATGGGAACTTCATTAGAAGAAATGGAAAAAATTGGTGTTAAAAATTACCCACGCAAGTCTGGACCAATGTATATAGATGAAAACGAAACTTATGAATTCCCAACAGATAATGGCAAAATTCATCTTTATTCCCAAGAATTAAAGGATTTAGGTTTTGATCCTATGCCAAATTACACAAAACACCCCGAACCACCTCAAGGTTTTTACAGGTTAAACTACGGTAGAGCACCAATGCATACTTTTAGCAGAACTGTAAACAACCCTAATTTAAACGATTTAAAAAAGGAAAATGACCTTTGGGTAAATCCAAAAGTTGCCAGAATAATTGGCTTGAAAACTGGACAGGAAGTTTGGCTTAAAAATCAGGATGAAATTATTTCAACCTTTTCCATAAAAGTGAGAGTTACTGAAAGAGTTCGCTGGGATTCTGTTTATATGGTTCATGGTTTCGGACATCAAAACAAAAAATTAAGCCGAGCCAACGGAAAAGGAATAAATGATACGGAACTAATTACCAAAGTATTTACCGACCCAATTATGGGTGGCACTGGAATGAGAGGTAATTTTGTTGCCATTTTAACTGAGAACCCTTATAAAAATACAGAGATATGAGATATGCAATGATAATTGACACTCTAAAATGTGTCGGATGTAGTGATTGCGTTGTTGCTTGTCAAACAGAAAACGACGTACCAATTGGGTATTGCAGAGATTGGATTACAGAAACCGTTAATGGTTCTTATCCAAACCTTGATTTAGAATTAAAATCAGAAAGATGCAATCATTGTGATAATGCACCTTGCGTACGTTGTTGTCCTACTGGTGCTAGTCATATAGTTGATGGTGGGATTGTTCTAGTAACTGCAAATGAGTGCATCGGTTGTGGTGCTTGTATAGAATCTTGTCCTTACGATGCGCGTTACCAACATCCAGATGGTTATGTTGATAAATGTACCTTCTGCCATCATCGATTGGAAAAAGGACAACTTCCTGCTTGTGTATCAGTTTGTCCTACAAAATGTATGTATTTTGGGGATTTAGACAATCCAAACAGCGAAGTTTCACAGCTGCTAAAAAACAGAAAATACAAAACATTGGCTCCTGAAGCGGGAACCAACCCACACGTTTTTTACTTAATTTAATATTAAAATTATGCAAGAAGAATTATTTACAAGCGGAAGAAATATTCCAAATATAGATCCTTCATTACAAATATGGCATTGGCCTATTTCACTCTATTTATTTTTAGGTGGGCTCGCTGCTGGAATCCTGTTTTTTGCAGCCCTATTTTATGTGTTGGGGAAAGAAAAAGAATATCCAGCGGCTGTTAAATTTGCCTCAATCATACCGCCAATTGCGTTATCAATAGGATTGTTGGCTTTGGTTTATGATTTAACACATAAATTATACACTTGGAGATTATATACCATCTTTAGAATTGAATCCCCAATGTCTTGGGGAGCGTGGGTATTGCTAATTGTAACACCACTTTCATTTTTGTGGCTCTTCAGTTATTATGCTGAAATTTATCCAAAAACGGAAGAAAAGTTACAGCTTCTGAAAAAATTCAAATTTTTAGCAAGGTTTGAACAATTCTTAAAAGAAAATAGATTATACATTGCTTATGCCTTAATTCCATTAACCTTGGTTTTGGGCGTTTATACTGGTATTTTACTTTCGGCTTTTAATGCAAGACCTCTTTGGAACAATGCTATTTTAGGACCTCTATTTTTAACATCGGGTCTTTCAACAGGTGCTGCGGCTATTATTTTGATGGCAAAAACCAAACAGGAAAAACATTTGTTCGGCAAAATAGATTTGGGATTAATTATTATTGAATTGGCTTTAATCGTCCATATGATTATGGGATATTATGCTGGCTCACAAGTACAGCTCGAAGCCATGCAATTATTGGTTGGCGGTGAATTTACCCTTATGTTTTTTGGTTTTGTGGTGCTTCTCGGATTGATAATCCCTGCAACACTTGAACTCATTGAACTTATTGGTTATAAAGTTCCAGTAATGGTTCCAGCTATGTTGGTTATTCTGGGCGGATTAATATTTAGATTTGTAATGGTAGAAGCCGGACAATTAACACGTTTCCTTTATTAAAAAAGTAAATCATGACAAAAGACAAAAAACAAAAAAATAGACACGTTTATTGGAATCCTTATTTTGGAGGTTTTATATTCGGAATTTTAATTCTATTTACATTTTATTTAACAGGCAGGGGTTTAGGGGCAAGTGGTGCCATGAAAAGCAGTGTTGTTTCAATTGTTGGCTCCATATCTCCTACGCACGCCCAAAATAATGCTTATTACAGTAAATTTATTGAGGAAGATAAATCACCTTTGGACACTTGGCTGGTATTTGAAGCATTAGGTGTATTAATTGGGGCATTTATATCTGGTGGATTAAGTGGAAGAATTAGTTGGAGAATCCAACATTCGCCAAAAATCACAAGTAAACGAAGACTCATCTTTGCTTTGGGAGGTGGTGTGTTATTTGGATTAGGAGCACAAATTGCCCGTGGCTGTACAAGTGGTGCTGCATTAAGCGGAATGGCAGTATTATCAACTGGCGGATTTATCACAATGTTGGCCATTTTTGGTTCGGCTTACGCATTCGCTTACTTTTTTAGAAAAAATTGGATTTAATTAATAAAAAACAAAAAAAATTATGGGACCTTTAATTCCTAACGGTATAATTCCTATTGAATGGGATAGTATAATTGCCATATTAATTGGCATTGTTTTCGGATTTATTTTAGAAGCCTCCGGATTTTCATCATCCAGAAAACTCGCCGGCGTTTTTTACGGCTATGATTTTGCAGTTTTAAAAGTATTTTTTACCGCTGCAGTAGTCTCTTTAATTGGGCTTTATTATATGGATTATCTTGGCTACTTAGACATCACTCAATTATATGTTCACCCAACTTATTTATGGGGAGCAATTATTGGCGGAATTATCATGGGTATAGGTTTTGTTGCTGGAGGCTTCTGCCCTGGAACAAGTTTATGTGCAGTGGCTATCGGTAAAATAGATGCCATCGTTTATGTGGGTGGAATTATGGTAGGAGTTTTCATTTTTTCTGAATTGTTCCCGCTTTTAGAACCAATTTACGATGGATATTTTTATGGTAATATCACTTTGCAAGATTCATTAGGCATTAATCCATATTGGGCTATATTTATATTTTCCATTATTGCAATTGTAGCATTTGTAATAGCTGATATGGTGCGTAAAAAACAAAAAAAAATATTTTACTAATTATACAACAATACCATGGTTAAAAAAAAGATAGCGAAAGTATTGGCTTTCAGATATAAAATATTGGCGGCAATATTAATTTTACTTGCCGGCGGATTGGTTTTATTGCCAAAGTACCAAAAACATGAAGGCATAAAGCCCGAACAATTACTGAGCAACACTATTAGCCCTGAAAGATATATCACAACAGATCAGTTGGCTCATAAATTAATTAATCAGGATCCCTCTTTTATATTGATTGATGTAAGGGATGAAAATAGTTTTGAAAGTTATACACTTCCAAACGCCATTAACATTCCTCTAAAAAATTTATTAGATGAGGATTCAAGATTATATCTAAATCAAAATCAATTTGATGTGGTGCTTTTTTCAAATGATCATTTTTATGCAGATCAGGCGTGGATACTAAGTAACCGTTTAGGATTTAAAAATATTCGCGTTTTAAAAGGAGGTCTAAACAGCTGGTTTACAACAATTATTAATCCGATGAAGCCTTCTGAAAAT
>JAQVGD010000264.1 GCA_028696945.1 Lutibacter sp. | reverse complement strand
CCACATTCCAAATATAAAATTAGGGCTGTTGGACATCACTTTTTATCGTGATGATTTTAGACGGCGTGAAACACCTTCCGAAGCAAATAAAACCAATATCAATTTTATTGTTGAAGACAAAAAAGTAGTTTTTATAGACGATGTGCTTTTTTCAGGAAGAAGTATTCGTGCTGCACTAACTGCCATTCAATCGTTTGGAAGACCTTCAGAAATAGAACTTTTGGTATTGATTGACAGAAGGTTTAGCCGTCATTTACCCATTCAACCAAATTACAGAGGAAGTCAGGTCGATGTTTTTGATGAAGAAAAAGTAGCTGTTTACTGGGAAGAAAAAGATGGTAAAGATGCCGTATATATTGTAAATAAATAATTAACTATGAGTCAGTTAAGCGTAGAACACCTTTTAGGAATAAAACATATAAACAAGGCTGATATTGATTTAATTTTTAAAACGGCCGACCATTTTAAAGAAGTGATTAACAGGCCTATTAAAAAAGTACCTTCGCTTCGCGACATTACCATCGCCAACCTATTTTTTGAAAACAGTACAAGAACAAGACTCTCCTTTGAATTGGCAGAAAAAAGGTTGTCTGCAGATGTCGTTAACTTTTCGGCAAGCCAGTCTTCCGTCACAAAAGGAGAAACCCTTATTGATACCGCGAACAACATTTTATCGATGAAAGTTGACATAATTGTTATGCGGCATCCAGCTGTTGGTGCCTGTGATTTTTTATCGCAGCACGTAAACGCAAAAATTGTGAACGCTGGAGACGGCACTCATGAACATCCTACACAGGCATTGTTAGATTCCTTTTCCATACGCGAAAAACTGGGAAGTGTAGCTGGAAAAAAAATTGTAATTGTGGGCGATATTTTACATTCTCGCGTGGCACTTTCAAATATTTATGCGCTAAGATTACAAGGTGCCGAAGTAAAAGTTTGCGGCCCAAAAACCCTTATTCCAAAATATATTGAAAGTTTGGGTGTTGGGATTGAATTCAATATTAAAAAAGCCCTAGAATGGTGTGATGTTGCCAATGTGTTGCGCGTTCAAAATGAACGTATGGAAATTAATTATTTCCCTTCAACCAGAGAATATACACAATTATTCGGCATAAATAAACAACTTCTGGACTCTTTGGGCAAGAAAATTTTAATTATGCATCCAGGTCCTATTAACCGAGGTGTTGAATTAACAAGCGATGTTGCGGACGCCGACCAATCTATTATCTTAAATCAGGTTGAAAACGGAGTTGCCATTCGTATGGCGGTAATTTATTTATTGGCACAACAAGTTGAACGAAATTAATTATGGTTGTAACAAAAACAAAATCGTACACGCTCATAAAACCTACTCAAATTTCAGTAGCCGAGTTTTTTACCGAATATAAAGAACGCTACAATGAATTTGAAGGAGAACATATAATCATTGATTTTTTAGACAATATTAACATAGGAATTAAAGAAATATTCTTATTTTTGAAATTAAGTGAACAACATAGAAAAAATGGTACAAGTTTTGTGCTAATTTGTAACGGTATCTCAATTGATGATTTGCCTGACGAATTAAATGTTGTCCCAACATTTGACGAAGCATTAGACATCCTTGAAATGGATGCCATTGAACGGGATTTAGGATTTTAAAACCAATTGGCTTATTGATGAAAAAACTACTTCTAATAACTTTATTACTGTTTTTTTCATATTCTTATGCACAACAATCTGAGAAAAATAATGGGGATGCAACCAACAATATTCCGCAGGTTACGCTTTTATCCGTTTCTGCATATCCAAATCCATTTGTTTCGGATACGCGCATCAATTTTAAATCTACAAAGGCGCAAACTATTGTGTTTACGGTAAAAAATTTGTTGGGAACAACAGTTTATGAAGAACAAATAAATGCTTCTGTAGGTTATAATACCATCCCATTTAACAGAAATAGTTTAACCAAAGGCATGTACATTTATTCTTTACAAACTGGTATTGAGATTGTCTCAAAAAGATTGATTATTAAATGAGTTTAAAACTCACTATTTTAGGGTGCCATTCTGCAACACCAAGAGTAAACGCAAACCCAACTGCGCAATTTTTAGAAATTAAAAATCATCATTTTTTAATCGATTGCGGCGAAGGAACTCAAGTGCAGTTGCGCAAATACGGCATTAAATTTTCCAAGATTAAACATATCTTCATTTCACACTTACACGGAGATCACTTTTATGGTTTGATAGGATTAATTTCAACCTTTCGGTTGTTAAACCGCGAAAGCGAATTGCATATTTACGGGCCAAAAGGCTTGAAAGAAATTATTACTTTACAACTAAAACTTTCCAATTCCTGGACGCAATATCCTTTGCTTTTTCATGAGCTAACAGCCACAGGAAGCGAACTTATTTTTGAAGACACCACAGTTGAAGTGCACACGATTCCTTTGGATCACAGAATCTATACCAACGGATTTATATTCAAGGAAAAACTAGGAGAACGCAAATTAAATATAAACGCCATCGCAGCCTACGAAGAAATTAAAATTTGCGATTACCAAAACTTAAAAAACGGCAGGGATTATATCTTACAAAATGGTCAAATCTTAAAAAATGAAACTTTAACTTTTGATCCCGCTTTGCCTTTAACTTACGCTTTTTGCAGTGATACCGCTTACTATCCAGAAATTGTGCCTTTAATAAAAAACGTTACCTGTTTGTACCACGAAGCTACTTTTTTAAAAGATAAAGAAGCACTTAGTGTTACCACAAAACATTCAACTGCAGCGCAAGCTGCCCAAATTGCGCAACTGGCATACGTGAACCAATTAATTATTGGGCATTACAGTAGTCGCTACAAAAACAAAGAGGACTTTAAAAATGAAGCGCAGGAGTTTTTTAAAAATACCCATTTGGCCTTAGAGGGAAAAGTTTTTGAAATAACTTAGTTTTTCCCAACTCTCACATTGGTTTAAAGAAATACCAAACCTTTACACATAAACAAATTGTTTTGGCTTGATTATTACTGGCTCTAGTTTAAACTGACTATTATGAATGAACTACCTCGACCCAAGGGTACGAGGTATCAAAACAATTTAAGCTGTGACTTGTGTATCTTTTGATACTGCTGATCTTTGCCTTGACTTTGAACATATTTCTTTATAACTTCTTCATTTGC
>JAQVGD010000263.1 GCA_028696945.1 Lutibacter sp. | reverse complement strand
CAACAATTTTAGTGGGAGTTGCAGTATATAAATCTTCCTTATCGAAAATAAATCCATATTTATCAGGATTTGATAATATTTCTTTAACAGCAACGATTCTTAGAATATAGCGTTCTGTTTCATCACCAAGAAGCAAATCATAATAACTGCTCACTTTTTGGGTTTCCATTTTACTTGAAACTCCCCTGTTTCCAGCATTGTATGCAGCAGCTGCCAATGTCCAGTTGCCAAAACGTTCTTTGGCTGCTTTTAAGTAATTGCAGGCTGCCTGTGTTGATTTTTCCACATGGTAACGTTCATCAACATTTGAATTGACTTCCAATCCGTTTTCTTTGGCAGTGCCATCCAATATTTGCCAAAAACCTTTAGCGCCTGCCGGAGAAGTTACATTTAGCAAACCGCTTTCAATAAGGGCTAAATATTTGAAATCATTTGGAATACCGTTTTCCTTTAATATTGGTTCAATCATTGGAAAAAACTTATGTGCTCTTTTAAACATCAATAAGGTGTTGGATTGCCAATAGGTATTTGTCAGTAATTCTCTGTCTATTCGCTCCTTAATATCATTATTTTCAGTAGGTACACGTTCTCCAGCAAAATCTAGATTTTCAGGAATTTTCAGCGCTTTAATTTGGTAAGTTTCACTGGTGTTTTTATCCCCTTCATTATGGTAATTGTCAGCTTTTGCGTCTGATTTTTTCGCTGCAAAAATTAATAGGGAACTTATCATTATCACCGCAATTAATCCTAAAATTTTAATTGATTTGTCCATATTATTTATGTTTTAAGGTATTAAAATGGTAAAATACAAATTAATTTGATTGAAACACTTTACCCAAGTTTATTTTAACATTTTATTTAAGGGCATCTATAATAATCTTACTCATTGTTTTTGCCCTGTTGATAATCATAATATGTGTACCTCTTTCAATCGGAATACAATCGTTTATATATTTAAACGAAAAAATAGCATCTTCAGTACCGTGGATATGAAGAATATTTTTTAAAGGATTGGTTTGTTTCCAATGCAAAACGTTATAAATAGACCAGTTTAAGTACATCCTGTCTCTGACTGTAAAGTATTTTTTATATAATTTTAATCTGGTTTTTGAAGTTTGCCCTACTGCTAAAAAAGAAAACATTTCAATATTTTCAATCATTTTTGAAGGAAACAATTTATAGATTTTTAATTTTTGAATGAATATTAATGCTTTCGATAATTCATTGCGATTTTTTACGCTTGAAATAATGATGATTTTTTTAGGATGAAGGTGTTTGCTCATTTCCTGCACCATAATACCGCCGAAAGAAACCCCAACGATTACCGGATTTTCTTCAAGTACTAAATCGCTCATACGTTTAGCATAAGTTTCAAGAGATTCATGAGCGGTCAATGGAATAAGCCATTCCAAGAAATGTAGTTCAAATTTATCCTCAGGGAATTGTAAAAATTCGAAAATTTCAGGACTTGCCGCTAATCCCGGAACAAAATAAATATGTGTTTTTTGAATTTCCATTAACTGTTTAAAATACTTAAAACGATTGGTTTTAACCCGCTGAAGAAAAATTCAACGGCAATAACCATCACAATCAATCCCATTAAACGCATCATGACCTTATTTCCCGTTTTGCCAATCTTTTCAGTGATTTTACTAGCGCCAACAAGTATCAAATAGGTTAAAAATAAGATAAGTGCTACAGTGGTAATTAACACTATTTTGAGTGAAATATTATTGGCGTCTTCCATTAAAATAATGGCATTGGTGATAGCTCCGGGACCACAAATCATTGGGATTGCCAGTGGTGTTATGGAAATATCATCCACATAGGCGTCAATTTTTTCCTCATCATCCGTATGTTTAAAACTACCCAATCTTGCCTGCAACATATCCCATCCCATTGTAAAGAAAATAACACCCCCAACAATTCTGAAACTGTTTACTGAAATTCCAAAGAATTTAAATAAAATCTGTCCAGAAAAAGCGAAGGCAATAATGGTAAAAAAAGCAACCAAGGTTGCTTTTTTTGCAGTCTGTTTGCGTCGTTGTTTACTTAGAGTGGTGGTCATCGACATAAAAATAGGCATAGTGCCCAAGGGGTTTATCAGGGTAAAAAACGAGGTAAATACCAGTAAACCAAAAGTATATAAATCAATCAAGGCTTTTTATTTTTTTTCAATTACAAATTTCGTACAAAAGTAGGAACTTTTATTCATTCAAAACAAAGTTTCTCAATCCTCTTTATTTTGAAAATTGTGACTTGTTTTTAACTAAAACAGCTAAAAGGTATCTGATCTTTATTCACCTTATTGTTGAAAAAGATCCGTGTTTATTATACCGATGTTTATGTCTATGAAAATATTCTAATCCATTCAAATAAGTCGCTTTTTCTGATGGGTTTGGAAAGAAAACCGTCAAAGCCAGCTTTTTTGGCAGCATCTTTGTTTTCGGTCATGGTATAGGCAGTTTGGGCAACAATAGGAAGTTCAGGGTTTATTTTTTTTATTTGTTTTGTGGCTTCATAACCATTAAGAACTGGCATATTAATATCCATCAACACCAAACCAATTTCTTTATTTTTAGCGCACAGGTCTACAGCTTCCTTGCCATTAATTGCATGAATAACCTTAAAATTATGTACACCTAACAATTCATTTAAATAAATGAAGTTACTTTCCTCATCTTCAGCTATTAATATTGTAAATTTTTTATTGCTATCATGAATAACATTTTTGGCAACAGGTTTTTGGTTTGCTGATTTTACAATATTAAATGGCAATTTAAAATAAAAAGTGGCGCCATTGTTAAGTTCAGATTCAATCCAAATCTTACCCTCCAATAAATCAAGTATATTTTTAACAATAGATAATCCAAGTCCGGTTCCCTGTGAAAAGGAGTCTAATTTGGTAAATCGCTCAAAAATTTTATGATGATTCTCAGATGATATTCCGATTCCTGTGTCTTTTACAAAACAGATTAATTCAGGTTCTTCAGATTCTTTATTAATATTATATCCAAATGTAACAGCGCCTTTTGGTGTAAATTTAAAGGCATTTAAAATCAAATTAATGAAAATTTGTTTAATTCTTGACTTATCGTTATTGACAAATATTTCTTCAAGAGGCGTACTGTGAATTAGAGAAACCCCTGAAGGAGATTTTGTTTCGAATTTAACGAGGAGATCATTT
>JAQVGD010000078.1 GCA_028696945.1 Lutibacter sp. | reverse complement strand
AACCAAGAAACAGTATGACCCATTCGTCTTTGTTCTTTCATAACTCAAAGATACAAAAGTGGGTAGCAACTGAAAGTCTTGCACTAAAAGTGCATAGTTTTAACTAACGAATGAGACCAATAAATGGTTATAATTGGGTATATTTTGGCCATTGGCAGGCTGTTATTATTTATATTTATTGTTTTAATCTTTCTTTGTTTATTATTGATGATTAGTTTGTTTTATCAAAGCGAAGAAAAAAAATTGGAGCGTGGAATATTGCTCAGGCGTTTTATTATCAGAGTTTTGCACCCAATTTTAGGGTCAAAAATTACTGTTTATGGAAAAGAACCTGTAGAATCTGGTCTAATTGTTTCAAATCACAGAAGTTATTTTGACCCAATAGTTATTTTAAAAAATATCTTGGCTTCTCCTATTGGAAAAAAAGAAGTGGCGTCATGGCCATTGATTGGAAATGGTTGCAAAACAACAGGCGTAATATTCGTGAATAGAGAAAATAAAGCAAACAGAGCTCAAACTTTAAAAGATATTAATTCAGTTTTGGAAAACGGCTTTTCTATTTACAATACGCCTGAAGGCACCACACATATTAAACCAACCACCATCAATTTTAAACCTGGTGCGTTTAATATCGCTGCAACATTGGGCGTTCCAGTTATGCCAGTAGCCATAGATTATAAAAATATGGATGATGCCTGGGTTGGCAGCGACACTTTTGTTCCACATTTTTTAAAATGCTTTAGCAAATGGAGAACTGAAATCAAGGTAAGTTACTTAGAACCAATCTTTTCAAACAATGTGGAAGAGTTAATCTCTCTATCGAAAAACCAAATAGACCTAGAACTTATTCGGTTTAGAAAAGACTGGGAATCAATGGATTAATTAGTATATTTAGTAAAATATCTCAAGAATCATGAGAAATACGATTGCCGAACGAATTTACGATTTTCTGAAAAACTTCCCTCCTTTTGATGTTTTAGAGAAGGAGCAGCTTTTTAAAATAGCCTCCAATGTGAAAGTTACTTATGTTGAAAAAGATAATTTTGTTTTTAAGCAGGAGGAAAATCCGCATGAAAATTTTTATGTGGTAAAAGATGGTGCCATCGGCTTGTACAGAAGCATGGACAATGATCAAATTCTGGTTGATATTTGTGATGAAGGGGATATTTTTGGACTCCGTCCATTGATACAGAATGATTTATATTTAATGAGCGCCAAAGCCAATGAAGAGACTATTTTATATGCCATCTCTGTAGAAATACTGAAAGAAATCATTCAAACCAATGATAAAGTAAAAAAATTTTTAATTGCAAGCTTTTCTACAAATATTAAAACACCCTATGCAAAAGACACAAACGGGCAGTTATTTGCCAATATAGAAATTCTACAAACTTCAAATAGCAGTTTTACGGAAATCCAAAATGCTGGATTCAGCAAAAATCTGGTAACTACCTTAAAAACGACCACTATAAAAGAAGCTGCCAAAATAATGAGCGAAAAACATGTTGGTTCCATTTTAATTGTCGAAAACAACAATCCGATAGGCATTATAACCGACAAAGATTTACGTTCTAAAATTGCCACGGGACTGGTTTCTATTGATGAAAGTGTCACCGCAATCATGTCTTCACCTGTTAAAACTTTTAAGCAAAAGATTACGGTGGCAGAAGCGCAAATTGCCATGATAAAAAACAAAATTACCCATTTGTGCATTACCAAAGACGGAACTCCAAAATCTGAATTAATCGGTGTTTTATCAGAGCATGACATCGTAGTTATGCATGGAAATAACCCTTCATTACTCATAAAAAAAGTATCTCGGGCAAAAGATGTGATGGCCTTGAAATATATAAGGGAAAAAACATCAAATTTACTTCAAGGTTATATTGAACAAAATATTCAAATTGTATTTATTTCAAAAATTATTTCTGAAATAAATGAAGCCATTACCATAAAAGCCATTGAACTTTCTTTGGAAGAAATGGGCAAACAGCCACCAGTTAACTTTGGTTGGCTAGCCTTAGGAAGCCAAGGCAGAAAAGAACAGTTGCTGATGACCGACCAAGACAACGCCTTGGTTTTTGAAGATGTTCCACCAGAAAAATACCCGCCTACAAAACAGTATTTTTTACAACTTGCAAAAAAAGTGACCGAAAAACTCAACGTTATTGGATTTGAGTATTGCCCTGCAGATATGATGGCAAGCAATCCAAATTGGTGCCTGTCACTCTCCGAATGGAAAAACCAATTTGACAATTGGATTAAATCTCCTTCAGAAGATGCCATGATGATGTGTACCATATTTTTTGACTACAACTTGGTTTTTGGCAATAAAAAGTTGGTAAATAATATGTCCGATAGCATTTTTAAATCTATAAATTCTTATGAGATATTTTTAAATTTTCTAGGAAGAAATGCACTCAAAAATCCACCGCCAATTGGGTTTTTTAGACAATTTTTAGTTGAGAATGATGGTGCCAATAAAGATCAGTTTGATATAAAAAGCAGGGCTTTAATGCCATTGGTGGATGCCGCAAGATTGCTTATTCTATCACATCAAATTAAAGATAAAAACAACACCATTTCCCGATTTAAAAAATTAGCCAAAATAGAACCCCAAAACGAGGATTTATATTTATCGTGCATCGATGCTTTTAAAATATTGCTGCAATTTCGTACGCAACAAGGATTAACAAATAATGATTCGGGAAGGTATGTTGACCTTAATAAACTAAGCAAATCTGAAAAATTAAGTTTAAAAGGATGTTTTAAACCTATTAAAGATGTTCAGGAGTTATTGAATATTAGGTATAACTTAGCACAAATGATGTGATGATTTCCTGGTTCAAATATAAAAATTATCCGATTTTTTGGAATCAATATTCAAAAAAATTCAAACAAAAACAACCAAAAAGTATCGAGAACACCAGATTTGTTGTATTTGACACAGAAACTACGGGATTAGACATTACTAATGACAGGATATTGTCTATTGGTGCCATCAGTATTTTTAACAATATTATTGATGTTGCTGACAGTTTTGAAATTTATTTAAAACAAGATCAATTTAAAGCTGAAACAGTAGCAATTCATGGAATTTTAAAAGAAGGAAAACTTACAAAACTCAGTGAAGCCGAAGCGATAGAAAATTTTATTAACTATATAGGAAATGCTGTTTTGGTGGCACACCACACTGCTTTTGACATTGAAATAATTAATGCTGCCTTGAAAAGGCTAAAATTGCCAAAATTAAAAAACAAAACCATTGATACTGGTATTTTATATAAAAAATTAGAGGATAAAAAAGGCAGCCATTTTAATTTGGATATTTTATGCAAAGAATTCAACATTCCAAAACATGACCGTCATACCGCAGCTGGAGATGCATTTATAACTGCCTTGCTTTTTCTAAAATTTATTTCAAAATTAAAGAAAGAGCGTAACTTACATTATTCCGATTTGTTTAGGGTTTCAGGTAAAGAAGGTTTAATGTAAAAAAACGCCCTCAATTTATGAGAGCGTTTTCACTTTAGGGTTTAGCAATTTATTTAACTAATGATCCTTCCATAATTGCCTCAACGATTTCTGGATTTAACAAGGTTGAAATATCACCCATGTTTGAGGTTTCATTTTCGGCAATTTTACGCAAAATACGTCTCATAATTTTACCTGAACGCGTTTTTGGCAATCCAGGCACAAACTGAATTTTATCCAATTTTGCGATTGGTCCAATGGCACGTCCAATTAAATCATTGATTTCCTTTCGCAAGGCATCAGGATTCTCTGGAACTTTATAAACAATTACATAAGCATACAAAGCATTTCCTTTAATGCCATGAGGGAATCCAACAATGGCAGATTCAACCACATTGTTGTGCTCATTAATGATATTTTCAATTGGTGCGGTTCCTAAATTATGTCCAGAAACAATTACCACATCATCTACCCTACCAGTAATTCTGTAGTTTCCTTCCAAGTCTCTAAAGGCACCATCTCCAGTAAGATATTTTCCTGGAAATGCAGTGAAATAGGTTTCCTTATAACGTTTATGGTTACCATAGATAGTGCGCGCCATAGATGGCCAAGGATATTTAATACACAAACTACCTTCAGATGGATTTGTATCCAACTCTTTTCCAAGTTCATCAACCAAACAAGGTTGCACTCCCGGCAAAGGTCTAGTTGCAAAAGTTGGTTTTACAGGCGTAACACCAGCCAGTGGTGAAATCATAATACTGCCCGTTTCTGTTTGCCACCAAGTATCAACAATTGGCGATCTTCGTTTTCCAATTTTTTCATCATACCAGTGCCAGGCTTCTTCATTGATTGGTTCCCCAACGGTTCCCAAAACTTTTATAGAACTTAAATCGTTTCTTTGTGTCATTTCATTCCCTTGAGCGGCCAATGCCCTTATGGCAGTAGGTGCTGTATAAAATTGGTTAACTTTATATTTCTCAACTATTTGCCAGAAACGACTGTAATCTGGGTAAGAAGGAATTCCCTCAAACATTAAGGTGGTTGCCCCAACGGCTAAAGGACCGTAAACAATATAAGAGTGACCAGTAATCCAGCCCACATCGGCAGTACAGAAATAAACATCGCCATGTTCATACTGGAAAACATTCTTAAAACTATGTGCTGTTTGCACCATATAACCTCCACAAGTATGTACCATTCCCTTAGGTTTACCTGTTGAGCCAGAAGTGTATAATATAAACAGCATATCTTCGGCATCCATGGTTTCGGCTGGGCAATTAGCATCAACCTTTTCCAATTCTTCATGCCACCATTTATCACGTCCTTTTTTCATGACTACTTTTCCATTAACTCTATTTAATACGATTGAGGTTTCAATAGTTGGACAAATTTCCAATGCCTCATCAACAATAGATTTAAAATCAATAGCTTTATTTCCTCTAAAAACGCCATCAGAGGTTAGTAACATTTTACATTTAGCATCATTAATTCTTGTGGAAAGTGCTACTGATGAGAAACCTGCAAACACAACGGAATGTATTGCCCCAATCCTAGCGCAAGCCAGCAACGCAATAGCAAGTTCAGGAACCATAGGCATATAAATACAAACTCTGTCTCCTTTAACAACACCATTATTTTTTAGGACATTGGAAAATTTACAGACCTCTGCATGCAATTCGTTATAAGTTAAAATTCTATTTGCTTCATCAGGATTGTTAGGTTCCCAAATAATGGCATTATCATCACCTCTTTTTTCTAAATGACGATCTAAACAGTTTTCAGTAATATTTAATTTAGCACCTTTAAACCATTCAAACTTTGGAGTGTCCCAGTTGAATTCAACAACTTTATCCCATTTTTTACGCCAAGTAAAAGTATCCGCAATTTGAGCCCAATAACCTTCGGGATCATTAACACTGTGTTGGTAGGATTTGTAATATTTTATGAATGAATCTATGCGTAAATCAGCAAGTGTTTGTTTTTCTTCTTCAGTAGCATGTTCAAAAATTCCTATTTTGAAAAGTTTGAACTCGTGGATGATTTCCTCAATAATTTCTGGATCATCAATGGTTGAAGGAATGGTATATTCAATCCCATCTGCCATATTTCTCAATAACTTACGAAGAATTTTTCCTGAACGCGTTTTAGGCAAACGCTTAACAACCAATACTTTTTTTAATGAAGCAAATGATCCAATCACTTTTCTTACTTCTTGCATAATGTTGTGTTCCAACTCAAAACTTGAAACATAATCGCCCGATTTTATCACCACCAACGCCAAAGGAACTTGCCCTTTTAAAGCATCTTCAATTCCAAACACAGCGCATTCAGCCACAGATTTATTTGAAGAAACGATTTCTTCCATTTCAGCAGTTGACAATCGATGGCCCGCAACATTGATTACGTCATCAACGCGACCGGTAATAAAAACATAACCATCTTCATCTATATAGCCGCCATCACCCGAGAAATAATAGCCCTCAAATCGTTTTAAATAACCTTCAATAAATCGTTCCGTATTTCTCCAAATGTTGAGCATATTTCCAGGAGGTAATGGCAATTTAACCACAACCAACCCTTCTTCATTTACTTCAACTTGTTTCCCTTCATTATTTAAAATTTGAATATTATACCCGCCAACTGGTTTTGCCGATGATCCAGGTTTTATCGGCAATGGTTCCAAGCCCATCATATTGGATACCATTGGCCAACCAGATTCAGTTTGCCACCAATGATCTATCACTGGAATTTGTAATTTTTCTTCCAACCAATGTAAGGTTGCTGCATCACAGCGTTCCCCAGCCAAAAACTGGTATTTTAAACAACTTAAATCGTACATTTTTAGCAGTTCGCCATCAGGGTCTTCTTTTTTGATAGCCCTAATTGCCGTTGGTGCGGTAAACATCACTTTTACGTTATTTTCGCTGATAATTCTCCAGAAAGTACTTGCATCAGGTGTTTTTACTGGTTTTCCTTCAAAAATAATGGTGGTGTTTCTATTGATAAGCGGTGCATAAACAATATAACTGTGACCAACAACCCAACCAACATCTGATGCAGCCCAAAAAGTATCACCTTCTTCAACACCATAAATATATTTCATGGAATATTTTAAAGCAGTTGCGTAACCACCGGTATCGCGTAAAATACCCTTTGGTTTACCTGTTGTTCCTGAGGTGTATAAAATATATAATGGGTCATTAGAATCCATCTCAACACAGTCCACTGGTTCAGAAGCTTTTACCAATTTTTTATAACTCACATAGCGTTCAGTTTTGGGGTTTATGGCACCCAAATTGCGCTGGTAAACAATTACCTTTTCAACTTTATGTGTTGCATTTTTTATTGCTTCATCCACCATAGGTTTGTAGGCAATCAATCGGTCAAATTCCATTCCCGAAGTAGCTGTTATAATAACTTTTGGTTTGCAATCATCTATTCTTATTGTCAATTCATGGGGTGCAAAACCGCCAAAAACAACGGAATGTATGGCACCAATACGCGCACAAGCCAACATACTGAATGCTGCATGCGGAATCATTGGCATATAAATAATAACGGTATCTCCTTTTTTTACTCCCAAATCACGAAGTCCACCCGCCAATCGGGAAACCTGCCTTTTAACTTCATTATATGAGTAGTTTATACGTTGTTGCGTTACAGGAGAATCATACACTATGGCTGTTTGTTCTCCAAAACCTGCATCAACGTGCTTATCAACTGCCAAATAGCAAATATTTAATTTTCCATCTTCAAACCAACGATCAAATCCGTTTTCATCTTTAGATAAAATAGTTGTAGGTTTTTTAAACCATTTTATATTATTTGCCTGTTCTGCCCAAAAAGCTTCTGGGTTTTCAATACTGTTGTTGTAATGTTTTTGGTAACTCATAATTATTTGTGTTTATTGTTAAACAATCCAAACCAAATTGGATTTAAAAATTTAATTTTAATTAATACCCATAAAATTAATAAGGTAAATATGCCCATAAAGAGGGAACTCAGTACACCAATTTTAAATAATGATTCTATATATATTCTGCCAAATATGGTAATAATGACATAAATGGTAATTACAATATCTGAAGTTTTATTTCCCAATTTATAATTCATCTTTCATATTATTTTTTATTTAAAAGTTCCTTTACTTCTTTTACCAAGTTTTTTACGGCAAAAGGTTTTGAGATATACTTATCGGCACCCAATTGTAATCCCAATTCTATATCTAACGATTTATTTTTTGCCGAGAGAAAAATGACTTTAATTTTTCTTAAAG
The DNA here is from genome assembly GCA_028696945.1 of Lutibacter sp. GTDB lineage: Bacteria > Bacteroidota > Bacteroidia > Flavobacteriales > Flavobacteriaceae > Lutibacter. The sequence goes on along the minus strand of JAQVGD010000078.1, from coordinate 6,206 downwards.
TTTCACTCTCTTTTAAATAATTAAGCACCTGATACCCATCAACATTTGGCATCATAATATCTAACAAAATAATATCCGGAATTGAATTTTCCACTATTTCAATTGCTTCAGCTCCGTCACGAGCAATATATACCTGAAAATCTTCTTTTTTAAAGATATATTCAAGAGACATTACAATGTTAGGCTCATCATCAACTATTAATATCTTCTTCATCTTAATTAAAATTTAATGGTAAGGTAAAAGTTAATTTGGTTCCTTGAGGGCTATTGCTTTCTGCCCAAATTTTACCATTGTGACTTTCAATAATTTGTTTGCTGATTGCCAATCCTAATCCGCTTCCAAGTGGTTTTAAAAGAGTCTGATTTTTAGATTGGTAAAATTTGTTGAAAATGGAATCCAATTCGTCCTTTTTAATTCCTTTGCCATTGTCTTCAATAGCTATTTCAACTTTATTATGGTTTACATGGGTTGAAATTTTTACTTCTCCATTTATTTCATTAGAAAATTTAAAAGCGTTCGACAATAAATTGACAATTACCTGCTGAATCCTATCTTCATCATAAAATACTTTAGCGTCATTAATTTCATTCAAACTAATTTTAATTCCGTTATTAACAGCCAATTGCCTAAAGGGATCTATCGATTTTAGAATGGTGTTTTTGATTGAATGCTCATTTAAATCCAATTTTTCTTTTCCGGTGGCTAGTTTCTCCAAGTCTAAAATATTATTGATAAGCCTGCTTATCCTTTCGCTTTCACTCACAATACTTGATAAGAATTTCTTTTTTACCTCATTGTCAATTTCATCGTCTTCCAATAATATTTCAGAAAGGGCTCTTATTGAAGTGATTGGCGTTTTAAGTTCATGTGCTACCGTATCTAAAAACTCATCCTTTTGCTTATCGCGTTCTTTTAATTCTTTATTGGATTCTTTAGCTTTCTGCGTTTCATCTAAAATATTCAACAATTCTGTTAAACTTATTTCTTCTTCTTTTACTACAGAAGCAATTAAAATTCTTGCCGAAGCACTTCCGATATTTCCCGTTAACAATTTTTCAGAAAAATTTACCAAACGGGCATCTGCAACTTGTGTTTTTTTGTCGATACCAAACTTCATAAAAAACAAATTCAATGCTCTTTCAGTTCTGTTTTCACCTAAAAAACGGATTAAAACTTTTCTGATGTCACGCACATAAGCTTCCCCTTTCCATACATAAGCACCTTCTTGTAAAGCTGCATATTTAGTACTATCGACAAACATTTCGGCAAAATTTCGCTCTCTGTAACTTCCTAACTTATTTACCGACACCAATGTATAAATTATGGCATTAAAAAGCAAACTCCAAAAAAAAGCATGAGTTACAGGTTCAAATATTTGCAAGCCGAACAATTCATAAGGTTTTAAAATCTCAACACCAAACAACCCTTCGTTTACAAAAGACGTTGCAATTGACTGGGAATCAATAGTGAACGGAATTAATAAGGTGTAAATTGTAATTACAAAGCCTGTGATAATTCCGTATTTAGCAGCTTTTGAAGAACCCCTTCTCCAAAACAATCCGCCAAAAAAGGCAGGAGCCAGTTGGGCAATTAACACAAATGACATCAGTCCTATAGAAACCAACGGTCTGTCCAATGTAAAGCTTTTATAGAATAAATAAGCGATAATAATCAACAAAAAAATAGAAATACGTCGAATATTTTTAATTGATTCCGCATTTTCTTCCGATTCGGCTTTGCTAAATCTCCTTAAAAATCCATAAGGAATAATTAAATTATTACTTAACATAGTGGCCAATGCCAACGATGAAATAACCACCATTGAAATGGCTGCTGAAAATCCGCCTAAAAATACCAATAATGCTAAAAACTCATTATGGTTGTTCAAAGGCAACATCAATGTAAATAAATCGGCATCAACTTGTTGGTTTTGAAATACTACATTTCCTGCCCAAGCAATAAATATCACAAAGGCATTAAACAGAAGCAAATACAGTGGAAATAGCCATATTACTTTTTTTAGATATTTTTCACGTTCATTTTCAATAACTGTAACCTGAAACTGTCTTGGCAATAAAACAATGGCAATCATGGACAATAAACTGAGTAAAAACCAGTTAAAGCCGCCATTTAAACCATCAATGGTTTGTTGGGTTTCAAAATTTGGCAGTACCGATGCTTTATTATAAATATCGACTGGGCCGTTAAATAAATAAAAGGTTACATAAAAACCTATAACAAGGAAAAACACCAATTTAATAATAGATTCTAAAGCTATTGCAGTAATAATTCCTTTGTGGCGCTCAGTGGCATCTGTATGTTGCGTGCCAAAAAAAGCAGCAAAAATTCCCAATAAAATTGCAATATAAAAGGTAGTGTCGTCTAAAATGGAATTTGCTGAAATCTTATGATTGGTAATTACATTAAAAGTTTCAGAAATGGCCTTTAACTGCAACGATATGTAGGGCACAATTGCCAAAACACAAATAAAAGTAACTAAAGCTCCCAAAAAACGATCATTGCCATAACGCAGGGAAATAAAATCGGCCAAAGTAGAAATTTTGTTTCCTTTGGAAATTCTAATAATTTTACGCATTAAAATCACCCAAGTGGGTATAATAATAATGGGTCCTAAATAAATGGTTAAAAATTTTAAGCCAGAAGTTGCCGCCAAACCAACACTGCCATAGTAAGTCCAAGCAGTACAATAAACTGCTAATGATAATGTATAAATGTATGGATTGTTTACCCACCTGCTTTTTGAGTTCTTTTCAGCCCAATATGCCACATAAAAAATGACGGCTAGGTAAACCAATATTATAAATATTACCAAAAAACTACTCATAATACTTTCTTAAAATGACGTACGAGACAATAATGCTAACGATCCAAATAAAAAATATATAAAAATAGAGCAAAGGAAAACCCATAAAAGTTGTGCTGCTATTGAATATTAATATGATTGGAATATTAAATAAACACAATAACAATATTGATAATACAATTAACTTTTGTTGGTGTCTTTTTTTCACTTTTTGTTATATTGGTTATAAATATAATAAAAACAGCACTACCAATAATTATAGTGCTGTTTTATTACCAAACTTTTTACTAATGAGCAGCTTGTGCTGCTTCTACTCCTGATGGAATTCTGATATTCTCAACAATTTCTTGAACATGCTCAGGCGGTGCAGGGGTTAACCTAGATACAGTTACAGAAAAAATAAAGTTTATCGCCATTGCTATAGTTCCAAAACCTTCAGGTGATATTCCACCATTTCCAAAATTAAACCACCAGTCTTTTGTAAGTCCAGCCACGGCTTCTTTTCCACCGTCAAAAAGTCCAAATTTGAATTTCAACATATAGAATAACATTAAAGATATTCCGATAATCATTCCTGTAATCGCTCCCTCTTTGTTCATACGTTTATCAAAAATTCCCAATAAAATTGCAGGGAAGAATGATGCTGCAGCCAAACCAAAGGCCAGTGCCACAACGGCGGCGACAAATCCCGGCGGATGGATACCGAACCAGCCTGCAATAATAACAGCAACCCCAGCGCTTATACGGGCTGCTAAAAGTTCTCCTCGTTCAGAAATTTCTGGATTAATTAGTTTTTTAATTAAATCATGTGATATTGATGAAGCAATTACCAACAACAAACCTGCTGCCGTTGAAAGTGCCGCCGCCAATCCACCAGCGCCAACCAAGGCAACTACCCAGTTTGGTAAGTTTGCAATTTCAGGATTTGCCAAAACCATAATATCTTGGTCAATGGTTAATTCATTTATTTCTTTATCAGCCACATATTGTACAATACCATCTGCATTTTTATCATCAAATTTCAACAATCCTGTTTTTTCCCAGTTACCAAACCACTGAGGCAATTCTGCATATTTTGCATTGCTCACAGTTTCAATCAATTCGGTTCTTGCAAAAACTGCAACTGCTGGTATAGTTGTATATAAAATTGAAATAAACAATAATGCCCAACCTGCAGAAATACGTGCATCTTTAACTTTAGGAACCGTAAAAAAACGTACTATTACGTGAGGCAATCCTGCAGTACCAACCATTAAGGCAAAAGTTATTGCAAATACATCAATCATTGATTTACTGCCAGAAGTATATTCGTGAAAACCCAGTTCAGTTGACAAGCCGTCTAATTTATCCAATAAATAGATTCCGTTTTGACCAGTACTTCCAAATCCTAATTGTGGAATAGGGTTTCCTGTCATTTGAAACGAAATAAATATTGCAGGCACCATAAAAGCAAATATCAACACACAATATTGTGCCACTTGCGTATAAGTAATCCCTTTCATACCACCCAATACCGCATAAAAGAAAACGATTGCCATTCCAATATACACACCTGTATCAATGTCAACTTCCAAGTATCTTGAAAATACAATTCCCACGCCTCGCATTTGTCCGGCTACATAAGTAAATGACACTATTAAGGCACAAATTACAGCAACAATTCGGGCAGTACTTGAATAATACCTGTCCCCAATAAAATCAGGCACTGTAAATTTTCCAAATTTACGAAGGTAAGGTGCCAGTAACAAAGCCAACAACACATAACCGCCAGTCCATCCCATAATATAAACGGCTCCATCATATCCGGTAAAGGAAACGATACCCGCCAAAGAGATAAATGAAGCTGCTGACATCCAGTCGGCTGCGGTAGCCATACCATTCAGTACGGGATGAACACCACCACCCGCAACATAAAATTCTTTTGAAGTTCCTGCCCTTGCCCAAATTGCAATTCCAATATAAATCGCAAATGAAATTCCTACAAGTATCCAAGTCCATGCTAATATTCCCATGATATATATTTTTTTAAGTTAAAATTATTCTTCAACGCCATATTTTTTATCTAATTTATTCATCAATTTTACATAGACGAATATTAAGACAATAAATACATATATTGACCCTTGTTGCGCAAACCAAAATCCAAGTTTAAAGCCGGCAATTTTGATGGTATTTAACTGATCCACTAAAAAGATTCCGAACACATAAGAAACCAAAAACCAGATACTTAGCAATATTGCCAAATATTTAAGATTTTCTTTCCAATATGCTCTCATATTTTCTTTTGACATAATGATAGGTTTTAAAAGTTATAAATTGCTGTTGTTAATAATCTGAAATTGTTTACGGCATCAACGCCAGTGGTGTCCATATCACCATTTGCGTCAATAGATCCATATTGTGCAGAAGTAAATTCGCCTTCGATTCCTATTTTCATTTTCCCTGATTTCCATCCAATTCTTGGCGCAATTCTAAAAGCACTTTCAACGCTGTTTCCCAAAAATCCGTTCGTATAAGTAACTGGTTCTCCATAACCACTATTTTTTGAATAGCCTCCAAATATTCCCCACTCCATGGTTGGAGAAAAATCCGCATTAAATTCAGTCCATGTGGAAAATGTGTCGTTGTTCACATAGTCCCCATTTGCTGCAGTACCAAAACCACTGATTTGTAGAATATCCGACATATTTTGTCCATAAATGGCTTCCGCTTTCCAAGTTGCTTTCCCCAATTTCGTTCTAAAATAGCCTATAAAAGCGGTGCTTGTTATGTTATCAGTTCCAAGCTCTGGCCTGGCTGATTTAAAATTAACACCAAAACCTCCTAAAGAATTTGCCACGGAACCAATTTGCAACTGTGCGTGCAATTGTGGTATTCCAGATTGACTTACACTTGCTCCTCTGGTTTGAAAATCTCTTTCAGTAAATAGAACACCGATAAATTTAACTTTTCCTTTGGTGGTAAGTCGCAATTGCGGATTTCGAGAAAATGGCGCAAATGGAACTCCTGTATTAAAGGAATAAACATCAGGAAAAACTGCGGTCACAAACATAGGATGCCAAAATTGCCCCATTAAAATCTCAATTTTGTCATTTGATAATTGAACATAGGCATGTCGCAAACGAAAACCATTGACATCATCAAGTCCTGTTCCCGAATTTCCGAAAAAATCGGCCTCAATTGCACCAGAAGTTTTCATTCCGAAAAAGTCAGGACCGGTAATGTTAGCTCTTAATAGAGATTGGATTGCTAAAATGTTAAAATTGGTTTGATCATTCACATCTTCACCGTTAACCAACTTTTCTGGAGCTGGTAAAATCATAAAATGTCCTTCTCTGGAATTGATAGTTTGACGGGTGTCAAACATGTAATCTGTTTTAA
>JAQVGD010000262.1 GCA_028696945.1 Lutibacter sp. | reverse complement strand
TTGATGTAATTCCAGATAAAAGCCCCATACTGCTGGCGAAAAACCAATGTTTGGGAACCGCCATATTCTTTTTTCGATCCATCCAAACCATCATAATAACGGTTAAAATAATGAAAATGGCCATTATTTGTTTGAATAATTTTTCAGAAATGTCATTTCCAAACCACACTCCTATCAATACGCCCAAAACCATGGTTGGTAATATTTTCAATAAAAACTTCCATTGTGTATGACGGTTATAATAAAAAACAGCCAAAATGTCGGCAACCACCATGAGCGGAATTAAAATTCCTGTGGAAGCTTTTCCACCAAATAAAATAGCCATTAACGTAACTATTAAAACCCCAAGTCCTTTAACACCAGCTTTACCCATCCCAAGAATGAAGGAAGCTAGAAATGCTAAAAACCAGTTTAGCCACGATAAATGGAATTGTGCCATGCTTTCAACGATATCTTGCACTGCTATAAATTTTAGGTCTGAAAGGTAGTTATAAGTTGAAAAGTTTGAAAGTTAAAAACCGTATTTTAATAGTAGAATTTTAGCTTAAAGTTTAGAATACATATCAAACAAAAAACCCGAAACAATTTGTTCCGGGTCCAATAAGTATTTAGGGCTATAATTAATTTTGTCATGCTTCTTTTTCAGCGTCGTTTTTCATTTTTTCATTTGGAACAATTACCACATTTACCCTTCGGTTTTTTGCACGACCTTCAACAGTGGTATTATCAGCAACCGGTTGATCTTCACCAAACCAAGATGTTGTAAATCGTAAGTTACTTAATCCTTTACTTTGAACAAAATAATTGGTTACCGCATAAGCTCTTTTTTCAGAAAGCGTCATATTGTACTCATCTGCACCAACGCTGTCCGTATGCCCTACTACCAATACATTGGTATCTGGATATTCTTTTAAGATACTCGCTAATTTGGTAAGCATTGCTTCAGAATCTGAGTTAATATTGTATTTATTGGTATCAAAATGAACCCCGCTATTTTCATCAAATGTTACTAAAATACCATCGTCAATACGTTCCACTTTAGCTCCTGGAATTTCTTCTTCAATTTTTTGAGCTTGTTTGTCCATTTTATTTCCGATAAGCACACCTGCGGTTCCGCCTACAACACCACCTATTACAGCTCCTAATTCTCCCCCACTTCCCTTTTTACCGGTATTATTTCCTATGATGGCACCCAATATTGCGCCTCCGGCAGTTCCAATTACGGCACCTTTTTGTGTGTTGTTTGCGTTTTTGGTAGCTTCACAACTGCTTAAGCCAGCTACTAAAATTAGCGCTAAGGCAGTCAATACTGTTTTTTTAAAGAATGTTTTCATTATTCGTTTATTTTATTAAAGTTCATATAAATTTTAAATGGTTTTCCATCTACAGAAACAGTTTGTTCCCATTGCATGGTGGTTTCTGTCAATTGTGTTAATTGCAGTCTGAAACCTGTATTGTCGGCAGATTTTTGTTTTGCATCAGTAGGTTTCAATAAGAAATCATAAAGTCCTGTATTGGCATCAATTTCCTGAATGGTAAAATTGAAATTACGATCGCCAGTTGGCACACAATGTGTATCAGTAATAGTGTATATTCCAGTATTGTTGTTCGGAATAAAACGCCATGTGCTTCCGATGAAACATTCTTTAGAAGCATCATTAAATAAGGTTACGTCAAATGTTCCTGCTTCACTGTAAGTAATTTGATTCAACGACCAATATCCTTTAATTACTTTTTTAGACTGGATTACTGTTTTTGGAGTTCCACAAGAAATAACCATGGAAGCTAAAAGTACAAATACTATTATTTTTTTCATTTTATTATTGTTTTTAGTGGTGATAATATATGTTACAAATATGCGAAATAATAGGTTTAGTAAAGTTACATCTTTTTTTATATTAGTTACAAAATTCACACATTCTGAATGCTAAATATGTGTTAAAATAGTCGAAATTGCTCGAAATTAGGCTGAATTATCACTTCTATTGAAGGAAAATTCATATTTGTTAAAATCATTTATTTTACCTGTAAATTTGCCACATGAAAATTGAAATTCTTTTTGAAGATTACCATATTATCATTGTAAACAAACCCAATAATGTACTGATCCACAATTCTTATTATGCACGTAATATTAAAGAAGAAACTTTACTGGATTTGCTTTTTACACAATTTGGATACCATCTTTATCCAGTTCATAGGCTTGACAGAAAAACATCGGGTGTATTAATGTTGGCAAAACACAAAGAAAATGTTGCTGTTTTTCAGGAGTTGTTTAATGCCAATCAAATTCAAAAGACCTATTTGGGAATTGTGCGCGGATTTGTGGATTTAGCATTAGTTATTGGCTCTCCCGTTAAAAATCCAGACACTAAAATATATAAAGATGCCGAAACCTTTTGCGAACCTATTTATACAAAACTTCTTGATATTCCAGTAATTCCTTATGAAAATTCACGTTATAGCCTAGTCAGATTGACGCCTGTTACAGGAAGAATGCACCAATTAAGGATTCACATGAACAAAATTAGCCATCCAATTGTGGGTGATTACAAATATGGTGATCGATTTCACAACAGAATGTTTGAACTGGAATTTGATTGTGAAAATTTATTTTTGCATGCACATTCACTTCATTTTTCACAACCGATTACTCATGAAAATATTTATTTAAATGCGTCTTTTCCAAACGATTGGATAAAAATTTTTAAAATATTTGATTGGAATTTAATGTGAACAATAAACAAAATATTATCAAATTTATATAGAAAACCTTACCTCTTCTGGCATTTTTAATTCTCATTATCAAAATTAACTATGCAAAATTTCAAAGAGCTGAAAAATTGAAAACGGAGTAATTTAAAAGGAAAACCGTTTTCACATTTTAATTCTTACAGTTTGGCTGTTTCAAATTTTTTTGCAAACATATTAAATCAACGGTCATTTAACCCCAAAAAAACAACCATTTTTTAAATGTGTTTTCATAAATTAAAAATGCTTCACAATATTTAATTGTCACGTCCACAATCTATTACAAAGAGATGTATTTCTAATTTAGTATAAAAAATTTAAAGAACTAAAAGTTGAAAAGTATCCACCCCAGCAAGTACATTACTTTAGTACATCGGGATTCATATATTGGGGCAGTAATTTATGGAGTGCCGTAATTTTGGTGTCATTAATATTTTTCAGCACATAACACAACCATTTTTGG
>JAQVGD010000261.1 GCA_028696945.1 Lutibacter sp. | reverse complement strand
AAGCTGATCAACTTGCTTTCGGTGAAGTTTATCAATTTCTTCAGTCTTTCGATCGTAGTATTCCACTTTTTTATCGTACTCGCTAATTTTTGAGGCAATATCAAGGTTCAATTTTCTGTTTTTATCGAGTTCTTGAGATATTTGTGATTCCTTATCGCGTGCTCGTTTTTCAGCTTCAGCTATTTTTCTGTCACGGGCAATAATCACTTTTTCGTGTTCAGATTTTAGCTCAATAAACTTTTCTTTGGCCTGTAAAATTTTATCTTTTCGGGTAGCTTCTGCTTCTATTTGTGCTTCTTTAATAATTGTTGCTGCTTCCTTTCTTGTATTTCTTAAAATTTTGGTGGCCTTCGTTTTTTCCAGCGTTTTGGCTATCACGTAACCTATCGCCAATCCTAATCCTATACCAATAATAATTGGCATTATATACTCTGTCATATTTCAGTTTTATGTATAAAAAAGCCTACATTAGAGAGGTTCTATAAACTCCTTTAAACAAGTTTAGGATTAACTAATTGGTCAAGGATCCGTTTAAAACGGCTTGCTTTCGCAATTAAGACTCATCCTTTATAAAGGTATAATGTTGAGTTTAACAAACAATAACTAATGTAGGCAGTACTATTATTATTTAATTTATTTAAAGAACTTATTTTACTAAATGCATATCAATTAACGCACCTAATTTATTAATTTTTTCTGTCACTTCTACCATATCCTGATCTTTATTAATGGAATTAATTTCAATAAGTGAGGCAAATTGTAAAGCACACATGGCCAATACATCTTGTTTGTCACTTACCGCATAATTCTTTTCAAATTTAGTAACCAAATCATTGATATGATTTGCAGCTTTTCTCATCCCCTCCTCTTCATTTGCGTTCTTCACATTGATTGGATATACCCTTCCGGCAATTGTTACTTTTATTTTTAAAGGTTCTGCCATTTTTAAAGATCTTATTCACTTAATTGAACAATACATGTGTCAATTTCACGAATTAATGCGTTTATTTTGAGTTTCGTTTCTCTTCTATCTTCTCTACTGCCTTCTATAGTTTTGGCAATTTTTAATGTTTGATACTTTTTTTCGATATCATTAAATAATCGCTTTCCTTCAGCTAACTCATTCTCTAATAATGCTATTTTATTGAATAAAAACTCATTTTCTTCCTTCAAAAAATTATAATTTTCCAAAAGTATTTTGAGTTTATTTTCTACTAAATTAACAACTTGTATTATAGAACTCATCTTTGTTTTAGGAATATAAACTATAAATACAAAGTTAGTGTTAGTAACGCAATATTACAACTGTTTTCTTTGCATTTTGTAAAAAACTTCGAATCTTCTGTGCTAAATGATTAAAAATCATTGCTAACCAGTTAAAAGATAAAAGACTGCTTCATTATAAAAAAATAGAAAATAGGCTTATTTTACACAAGTAAAATGATTGTTTTAAAATTGGAAATGAATAAAAATTTTGAAATCGATTATCTCTGAGACAGCGCAATTGGAGAATTTTTAAATTAAACTTTGGCGGCTTAAACAGTATAATTTATTTGAAAATTATCCGCTTGTTTGAATAGGCCAAAAGTGTGCTTTCTTGCACCAACCTTAAAATTGTGGACAACTTAAATTAGGCATTTTAGGCACTCAAAACTTTGTAGACTCATTAATTGCAAAGTATTATTTAGTATTTTAGCACAAAAAAATATTATTTGTGAAAAAATTTATAATTATTCTAATTCTATTTTCCAACATTCTTGTTTTTGGGCAAGCAAGTATTACGGTGCAAAACACTTATCCACTTAACTATTTTGGAAGTCCGTTAGATATTCCATTGATTTTAGCTGGAACTTTTGGTGAATTGAGGCCCAACCACTTTCATGCAGGATTGGATATAAAAACCCAACAAAGAGAAGGTTTAAAGGTTTATGCCTCAGCAGAAGGTTATGTTTCCCGAATAAAAATTGCGCATTGGGGTTATGGAAAAGTCATCTATATCACACATCCTAATGGTTATACAACAGTTTATGGGCATTTACAGAAATTTAGTGATCGCATTGAAGCCTATCTTAAAATGCAACAATATAAAAATGAAAGTTTTGAGATTCAGCTTTTTCCAACTGCTTCAGAATTGCCTATCAAAAAAGGTGAATTTATTGCCTTAAGCGGAAGCACTGGTGGATTTATAGGACCTCACTTACATTTCGAAATTAGAGATTCCTCTACTGAAAAAACAATAAACCCTTTTCTTTTTGGCATAGAATTAAAAGATTCTAAACGTCCGACAATCACAGGTTTGGTGGGCTACTCTTTGGATACCGATTCTCAAATTAATCAGGTTAATGTTCCATTGCAGCTTTCCTTCAAAAAATTAAGCAATGGCGATTTACTTGCCGATAAAATTAATGCTTCTGGAAAAATCGGTTTTGGTGTAAATGCTTATGATCAATTGGATAATGCCGTAAATCAAAATGGATTATATAGTTTGGAACTTTTGGTAAATGGTGAAAAATTTCATGAATTTAAGGCGAGTGTGCTCACTTTTTCAGAAGGTAAATATATTAATTTATTGGTTGATTATGAGCGATTTGAAAAAACAGGACAACGAATTCAAAAATGTTTTGTGGAACCTTCAAATAAATTAAGTATGTATTCACCTTCCGTTAATAACGGTTATATAACTATTGAAGACGAAAAATCATACAATGTAGAAATTATTGCAAAAGATTTTAAGGGCAATACACAAAAAATATCCATTCCTGTTATTGGAAAAAATGACACTATTTTAGTTCGAAAAACAGAAACTGTAACTCCTTATAAAATTAATTGCACCCAATTTAATAAGTTCAGCAAAGAGGGAGTTACTGTAGCATTTCCAAAAAATACCTTTTACAATGATTTGTGGCTGGATTTTGACGTGGAGAAATCTATTGCCAAAGTTCATGAACCAACTGTTCCTATTCATAATAATTATACCATAACTTTCGATGTCTCTAAATATTCTGACATAGAAAAGCAACAATTATATATCGCTTCCATAAACAAAAAAGGCAGAACGAACTATGAATCAACCGTTAAAAAAGATTCAACATTTTACGCTTCAACCAGAAGATTGGGAAAATTCACATTGCTTTACGATCGAGAAGCACCTACCATTCAGTTGCATAATTTTAAAAACAATCAATGGATAAGCAATCATGAAAAATTACAG
>JAQVGD010000077.1 GCA_028696945.1 Lutibacter sp. | reverse complement strand
ACGACGCTCTTCCGATCTGCTGGCTAACAGAAAAGTTGCCGAATTTGTGGGTAAAAGTAAAGGAGTTCCAAGTAAAAACACTTTTATATATATGGTTCACGATGAACCAAATATAGATAAATTAGCTGCGCTTCAAACCATAGTAAGCAAGTTTGGTTATAGCAATAAAATTGATACTTCAAGCAAAGAATCAACAGCCGCCTCCTTAAATAAATTATTGAGCGACGTGAGTGGAAAAAGTGAGGCTAACATGATTGAGACCTTAACGGTAAGAGCCATGAGTAAGGCGGTTTATACCACTGATAATATTGGGCATTACGGATTGGCATTCGAATATTACAGTCATTTTACCTCACCAATAAGAAGATATCCCGATGTGATGACCCATAGATTATTGCAACATTATTTATTGGGTGGTAAATCGCCAAAAGCGGAAATGTATGAAGAAAAATGCAAACATTCTTCTGAAAGGGAACAATTGGCCACAAATGCAGAACGCGATTCTATCAAATACATGCAGGTTAAATATATGGAAAAACACATGGATCAAGAGTTCAAAGGTGTTATTTCTGGCGTTACAGAATGGGGAATTTATGTTGAAATTATTGAAAATGGCTGTGAAGGAATGTGTAGAATTCGTGAGATTAAAGATGATTTTTACATTTTTGATGAGAAACAATACGCCTTGGTAGGCCAATCTTCCAACAATCTTTATCAGCTGGGAGACCAAGTTTTAATTAAGGTTAAACATACCGATCTGGAACGTAAACACTTGGATTTTACCTTGCTTGAAAAGATTAATGAATAATTAACAATAGAGGTACAATTATTGCGGTTGCTGATGGTTATAGATAAAAAATGATATTTACATGAAAAAATTAACTTTATTACTTATTTTATTTTCTGCAACACTATTTGCGCAGGAAGCTATTACTACAATGTTAGGAGATTTCAATACCGTTAAAGTGTTTAATGGCTTGTCTGTTGAATTACAAAAATCTTCATCTGCAAAAATCGAAATAGCTGGATCCAAAGCAAATGAAGTTTCGGTTAAGAATTCAAACGGAACATTAAAAATCAGACTGAAATTTCCCAAAGGATTTATTGCTGAAGATGTGAGAATTATTCTTTATTATGTTAATGATATCGCCGTTTTGGATGCTAATGAAGGGGCTTCAATAGTTTCAGATGAAATTATAAAACAACAACATTTAGAAGTTAAAACACAAGAAGGCGCAAAAATTAAATTGGATATTGACACTAAATACTTAACTGTAAAAAGTGTTTCGGGCGGTGTTGTTTCATTAGCTGGATCTACTGAAAGCCAAACCATTGAAGCTACCACAGGAGGTATTTATAGCGCGTACGACTTGCAAAGCAAACAAGCAATAGCTACTTCGGCTTCAGGGGCAAATGTTGAAGTTAACACTTCAGAATTATTAGATGCCAATGTGCGTTTTGGAGGTTCAATTTATTACAAAGGAACACCGGAAGTTTTAAAGACCAAGATTATGGTTGGTGGAACCATTAAAGATAAAAATTAAAGTTCGTTTTGATTAAATTACTATCTTTGTATTTCTAAATTTTAAAATTATGAATGCATTATATATTTTCTTAGGAATGGTTGGTCCTTGGCAATGGATAATTATCGGTTTGGCAATTTTATTGTTGTTTGGCGGAAAAAAATTACCAGAATTAATGAAAGGACTTGGCAGCGGCATAAAGGAGTTTAAAAAAGCGACTCAAGAAGAAGATGATGAAAAAGATAAAAAAAAGGATTCAAAAGAATAATTGTATAATAGTTTAAGTTTATACCTGAAAAATAATACATAACTAATAAAAAACCTGTGCAATTGCACAGGTTTTTTTATAATAATAGCAATTCTATTTCTTGGATTTCTTGGAATCAACTTCATTAGAAGACTCATTTATTTTATTGGCGGCAACCATACCGGCAACCATATCAGTCAACATAGAACTTGCCGCATTTGGATTGTTAGGCAATAATATTAAATTGGATCTTGAGTCGGATCCAATGCTTTGTAACGTGTCATAATGTTGCGTTATCACTATTAAAGCGGATGCTTCTTGGCTGTTGATTCCAGATTTATTTAAAACATCAACACTCTCTACCAAACCTCGTGCAATCTCTCTGCGTTGGTCTGCAATACCTCTTCCTTGTAAACGTTTGCTTTCAGCTTCGGCTCTTGCTCTTTCAACAATTAAAATACGTTGCGCATCACCTTCATGTTGTGCTGCAATTTTTTCACGATCAGCCGCATTGATACGGTTCATGGCAATTTTTACTTTTTCATCGGGATCAATGTCGGTAACCAATGCTTTAATGATATCATAACCATAATTAAGCATCGCTTCTTTTAAATCTCGTTGTATAGCCAAAGCAATTTCTTCTTTCTTTTCGAATACATCATCCAAAATCATTTTAGGAACTTCAGCACGTACAACATCAAAAATGAATGCAGTAATTTGTTCATGAGGATTTTGAAGCTTATAAAATGCGTCATACACGTGATCTGGTCTAATTAAAAATTGCACTGAAATTTTAAGGTGTACAAAAACATCATCTTTAGTTTTGGTTTCTACAATTACATCTAATTGTTGTACACGTAAATTTACACGTCCCGAAACTTTGTCGATAAGCGGTATTTTAAGCTGTAAACCCGGGTTTCTGGTACTTTGAAATTTACCAAAGCGTTCAACAATGGCAATTGTTTGTTGTTTTACGGTAAATAATCCAGAGCCAACAAGTACAACTAGAATAAAAATAGCAATATAAGTTCCAATCATTTTTTTAATTTAAAGGATTAATGAAGGTTTAAAGGTACAAAGTTTTAAATGCTAATTCAAAAGATAATGTAACTATTTGTAAATGAAAAATGTTATTGTAAAATTAAATTATTTAGAATTGTTCTGAATATAACCATCGTTTAAAATCTAATTGAATTTTTTCTTAAATTTAAAGGTTATTTAGTTTTTAAGTAAAAGGAAATCACATGAAAAAACCAATTCATTTTAATTTAAATCATAAAGAAATTACCGTTGAAGTTCGGGGAGATGAATCTCTTTTAACAGTCATCCGTGAATATTTGGATCATACAGGCACAAAATATAGTTGCGGATTGGGCCAATGTGGGGCGTGTACCGTTTTAGTTGACAAAGAACCTGTTCAATCTTGTATAACTTATATAGAAGATGTAGTTGGAAAAGAAATAATAACCATTGAAGGCCTTTCCGCGGATGGCTTTCTTCATCCTATCCAAAAAGCTTTTGTAAGCCATGATTCTTTGCAGTGTGGCTTTTGTACACCAGGAATGATTATGAATGCCTACGGTTTATTGCTCCGTGATCCAAAACCTACACGTGAAAAAATTATTTCGGAAATGGAAGGAAATTTATGTAGATGTGGTTCTTATAACAGAATTATTGACGCTATTCAAACAGCAGCTATAGAAATGAATAAAAAAATGTAATTATGGAATCAGATAAAATTACCCAATTATATTTCAGCGATGTAAACGAGCCAATAACTTATGATCGCCGTGCCTTTTTAAAGAAATTAGGAAAAGGGATCATTGTTATTTTTTCTTTAAGTGAACTATCCTTGTTGCAAGGTTGGGGTCAAAATACAACACAAGAAAAACAGTTAGATTTTAATGCATATCTAAGGGTAAAGGAAGACGGCAGGGTGGATTGCTATACAGGAAAAATTGAAATGGGACAAGGAATTATTACCTCCTTAGCTCAAGCATTGGCTGAAGAATTAGAAGTTCCAATCACCTCGGTTGATATGATTATGGGAGATACAGATCTTTGTCCGTATGATGCAGGAACCTGGGGCTCGTTAACAACTCGTTTTGCCGATCCGGTAATTAGAGCTGCCGCCGCCGAAGCCCGTGAAATTTTAATAAGTATTGCAGCCGAAAAATTTGGGGTAGCTATTGAGAAATTGGAAGCTGCCGATGGCTCTATATTTTTAAAAGACAATACAACAAAAGCAATCACTTATGCCAA
Organism: Lutibacter sp.; assembly: GCA_028696945.1. Classification (GTDB taxonomy): domain Bacteria; phylum Bacteroidota; class Bacteroidia; order Flavobacteriales; family Flavobacteriaceae; genus Lutibacter. Next base: position 10,100 of record JAQVGD010000077.1, on the reverse strand, counting down.
ATTAACGAAAGGTAAAAAGATCGTAAAAACCTTGACCAAGAAACCGGAAATTAAAAAATCGAAAGATTTTAAAATTGTTGGTAAATCGGTGATAAGTACTGATGCTGTTGCAAAAGTAACAGGTAAGGCTCAATATTCTGGGGATATAAAATTACCAGGTATGGTATATGCAACCATCGTTAGACCACAAGTATATGGCTCTAAAAAATTACAAGTTAATTCTTCAGGACTAACACAATTTGAAGGTGTTGAATTACTGGAAGAAGGAGATTTAGTTGCTGTAGTTCATTCTGACCTTGAAATAGCTTATAAAGCGGCACAAAAAGTTAAAGTAACTTGGGAAGAGCCCATGAGTAAAGCAGATAATGAAACTATTTTTCAATATTTAGAGGAAAATATCACTGAAAGTAAGGTGTTTGAAACTGAAGGTAGTTTGGATGATGGAAGAACAGCTTCCGAAACTTTAGTAAAAGTAAATTACCAAGACGGCTATAAAGCTCATGCGCCTATTGAAACCCATTCTGCAACTTGTTATTTTGATGGCGATAAATTAATTATGTGGGCTTCTACACAAACTCCTTTCGGAACCCGTGATGAATTAGCCAAAACATTCAATATGCCTTTAGAAAAAGTACATATGAAACAAATATTCTTGGGCGGAGGATTTGGAGGTAAAATATACAACCAACAAGCTATAGAGGCTGCTAAAATAGCCAAATTATGCGGCAAACCTGTTCAATTGGTATGGAGCAGAAGAGAAGAATTTATGTATGATAGGTTTAGGCCTGCAGCACTTATAAAAACAGTTTCAGGTGTTGATAGCAATGGAAAATTAAAATTATGGGAATTTGATATTTATTGTGCCGGTACAAGAGGCACAAAGCTCTTTTATGATATCCCCAATAATCGCACAAGAATGTTTAATGAAGATGATATTCATCCTTTCGGCACTGGTGCTTGGAGAGCTCCTGGCAACAATTCAACAACTTTTGCCCGTGAATCTCATATTGATGCCACAGCCCATGCCGTTGGAATTGATCCTTTAGAATTTAGATTGAACAATCTAAAAGATGAAAATATGATTGCCACATTAAAACTCGCAGCCGAAACTTTTGGCTGGGATAAAGTAAAGGCGGAAGGACATGGATATGGAATTGCGCTTGGAGAAGATGCAGGAACATCAGTGGCAATAATAGCCGAAGTTTATGTTGATAAAACTACAGGAGAAGTGCAAACAATAAGAGTTGTTTGTGCGCAAGACATGGGGCAAGTAGTAAATCCTCATGGCACGAAAGTTCAAACTGAAGGTGGTATTACTATGGGACTAGGGTATGCTTTATATGAAGATATTGAGTTTAATGGTGGCAGGGTAAAAACATGGAGTTTCAATAATTATGAAATCACTCGGTTTTCAAAAACTCCTAAAATAGAATGTGTTTTTATAGATAAAATGGACTCAAAACCTCAAGGCGGAGGAGAACCTGCTATTATCTGTATTGGTGGCGCAATTGCAAATGCTGTTTTTGATGCCTGTGGTGCCAGAGTTAACCGCATGCCAATTACGCCAAGCAGAATTTTAGAAGCCTTACAATAATGATAACGTATATTGATGTAGCAGAAAAGTAAAATAATTTATAACCAAAATTGAAAAATACCGAATAGGATTTATGGAGAAAATTTTTAAGAAGTCAGAAGAATCGGATATTATTTTAACCGAATTAATGCTTCCATCACACGCTAATTTCAGTGGAAAAATCCAAGGAGGTTTTATTTTGTCATTAATGGATAAGGCAGCTTTCGCATCAGCATCCAAATTTTCAGGTCACTATTGTGTGACCGCTTCTGTAAATAGAGTGGATTTTTTAAATCCTATAGAAGTTGGGGAGTTGGTAACTATGAGAGCCAGCGTAAATTATGTTGGTAATTCTTCTATGGTTGTTGGTATAAGGGTGGAATCTGAAAATATTAGGACTGGTATTATTAAACACTGCAATTCTTCCTATTTTTCAATGATTGCGAAAGATGAAAATGGTAAATCTGTTAAAGTTCCTGGACTGATAATCTCTAATTTTGATGCATTGCGTCGGTTTTTGCGCTCTATTAAACATATAAAAATGAGAATTGAACGTAAAATTGAATTTAGTAGGGAAAAATTTGAATTAAAAAATTATAGTGAAGTTTTGAAAAATTATAATGTGAAGATTGAAATAGCATAAAATTCATTGCGAGTAGCGAACAATCTCTTAAAAAAAGATTGCATCACTACTTTAGCAATGATTTATTTACAGAAGCGTTTTTAAAGCGTATGAATTGCCTTATTAATTCTGTGAATTGTTTCTTCTTTGCCAATCATTTCGGCAATATCAAATAGGTGCGGACCTTTTAATTCTCCCACCAAGCTTATTCTAAATGGCTGCATCACTTTTCCAAAACCAATTTCTTTGGCGGTTATCCATTCTTTAACCTTGGTTTCAAAATTTAGGGAATTAAAATCTTTCACAGTTTCAATAATTCCAATCAATTCTTTCATCAATTCAGCCGTATCTTCTTTCCACTGTTTTTTAACTGCTTTTTCATCATAAGCAGCAGGAGTTTCAAAAAAGAAATTGCTCAATTCCCAAAAATCCTTCACAAAAGTGGCGCGTTCCTTAATTGCAGAAACTACTTTTGTCACAAACTTCATGTCTTTTTTAATACCTTTTTCTTCTAAAATCGGCATATAAAGCGCGGCCAATTCTTCATCCGATTTTAACAGCATATATTGCTGGTTGAACCAATTTGTTTTATCTGGACTAAATTTTGCCCCGCTTTTGCTCACGCGTTCAATGGTAAATGCCTCGCAAAGTTCTTCCAAAGTAAAAATTTCCTGTTCCGTTCCAGGATTCCATCCCAAAAGCGCCAGCATATTTATAAAAGCATCGGCAAAATAACCATCTTCTCTATAACCACGTGATATTTCTCCCGTTTCTTCGTTTTTATACGCCAATGGAAATACCGGAAATCCAAGTTTATCGCCATCGCGCTTGCTTAATTTTCCTTTTCCGATCGGTTTTAAAATGAGGGGTAAATGTGCAAATTCTGGAGCTTTCCAGCCGAAAGCTTCATACAATGCAATGTGAAGCGGAAGTGATGGCAGCCATTCCTCGCCACGAATAACATGCGTAATTTCCATCAAATGGTCATCAACAATATTTGCCAAATGATAGGTTGGCATTCCGTCACTTTTAAACAATATTTTATCATCCAAAATGTCTTTTCTAAAAGAAACATCGCCCCTAATCATATCAACAGTTTCAATGGTGGATTCTGTTTCTTCAAGTATTGGATTGTGCATTTTAAAACGCACTACGTATTTATCGCCGTTGGCAATTTTTTTCGCTACTTCTTCTTTGGACAAGGAAATAGAATTTGTCAATTTTGCCCTGTTATGCCAGTTGTAAATAAATGTTTTACCTTTTTCTTCGTGATCGATTCTGTGAAAATCCAGTTCTTCATTGGTGTCAAAAGCATAATAGGCTTTTCCGTTTTCAACCAATTTTTCTGCATGTTGTTTATAAATATGTTTGCGTTCGGACTGGCGGTATGGGCCAAATTTTTCATTTTTACCCGGTCCTTCATCAAAAGGAATATTGCACCAGTTTAAGGCATCAATAATATATTGTTCAGCATTTTGGACATAACGGGTTTGATCGGTATCTTCAATGCGTAAAATAAAAGTTCCCTTATGTTTTTTGGCAAATAAATAGTTAAAAAGCGCGGTTCTAACACCGCCAATATGTAAAGGCCCTGTTGGGCTGGGAGCAAATCGCACACGAACTTGAGTCATTTTATCAATTGTTTTGGTTGCAAAGATAAATCTTCAACATGAATATGTGTATTTTAAAACAAAAAAAGGTTGCTCTAAAGCAACCTCCTTAAAACCAACTCCAAAATTTATTTTAAAAAAACGCTAATTCGGGTTAAATAAAATACGTGTGGGTAGTAATAGACAATAATATTTATGGTTATATTCTTATATTTTTCTCTAAGGATCTTTGCCTTTCTGAACTGGAAATTACCTTATTTAATAGGTAAAAATTTAAGCTTACCAGAATTAATATAATCACTCCGGCTATAATTAGCTTTTGATTTTTTATATTTAAATATCTTCTAAAAAGCATTTTTTAGTATTTATTTTGCCAAAAGTACTCAGTATTCGATATTTGGCGTTAGGGTAATCTCCCTTTTTTTCTAGGGGATATTTACCCTTTTTTTCTTTAAAAATCCGATTAAAAGATTAACTTTAACATTTAATTTTGAAACAAATAAGATGAAACGAGCCATATCAAATTTTGATACACAGAGGAATGATTAATGGCGAACAGCAGCTGTACCAATAAAAAATAAAAATTAAACAGATGAAACGAGCCATATCAAATTTTGATACTCAGCAGAATGATTAATGGCGAACAGCATCTGTACCAATAAAAAATAAAAATTAAACAGATGAAACGAGCCATATCAAATTTTGATACACAGCAGAATGATTAATGGCGAACAGCATCTGTACCAATAAAAAATAAAAATTAAACAGATGAAACGAGCCATATCAAATTTTGATACACAGAGGAATGATTAATGGCGAACAGCAGCTGTACCAATAAAAAATAAAAATTAAACAGATGAAACGAGCCATATCAAATTTTGATACACAGCAGAATGATTAATGGCGAACTGCATCTGTACCAACAAAAAAATAAAAATTAAACAGATGAAACGAGCCATATCAAATTTTGATACACAGCAGAATGATTAATGGCGAACAGCATCTGTACCAATAAAAAATAAAAATTAAACAGATGAAAAGAATTACTTCCGCAGAAGCAAAAGAACTCAATCAAAACTTTGTTGAAACTCGCAGCAAAGCAATTGATGTTGCCATTAAAAAAAAAGATGCCTTGTCTAGTTGGTTTTCAATGGATGAATTAAAAAATTTCATTGCCAGTGTTGAAAAAGAAGGAATTGATAAAGGGATTACTGTAAATGGTATTCGTATTTACTTTGGTGCTTACACAAGTGATGATAAGAATCCTGAAATAAAGAACCTCTCTACAGTATTTTTAGTGCCAACACAGGCTAAAATTGGTGCGATGCAAACTGATGGCTTGGCTAATGAGATAGCAAGTTCAGATATTACTGATATTGATGGAATGAATAGAGGGGGTTTGGGATATCCACCATCCGCAACTTATCCACAATAGTTTGGAATATCTATTTTTTTCCTATCCAATACTTTATTTTTTTGTAATTGTTGCAGGACTTATCAATTACCATAAAATCAGAAATAGTTTTTATTTAAAACTATTTCTAATATTTATTGCTTATTCTTTAGCCACTGAAATTGCTGGATTTATTTTCGGCCAAATTTTAAAATCAAATAGTTTTTTTATTTATAATACTTGGAACCTCATTAATAATTATTTTTATTTATTTTTCTTTCTGGGTATTTTAAAAAGTGCTCTTAAAAAGAAACTTTTAAAATATTTATTAGGTATTTATACAGTTTTAACTATCATTGACATCTCTTATTTTACTAATTTTATAGAAAGAAGTATGGATAATAATATTATCATTGGAAGTATCATAATTGTTGTTTCAGTTATGGTTTATCTGACTGAATTATTACAAGACGATGCTATTTTAAATTTAAAAGAATCCATGTTTTTCTGGATTAGTTTAGGAGTGCTACTGTTTAACATCGGTTTTATTCCGGTATTTGTAATCGCTGAGTTTATTTCATACAGTGGCGTGTTTAGAATAATAACTTTGATACTGAATTTACTTTTGACAGGATGTTTTATTACTGGTTTTATAGTTAGTAAAAAGGAGTTTAACAACTTATAACAAATGGATCAATCGGAAATACAAATATTGGTTTTAGTAACTACGATAATAGTTCTTATTTTAGCAATTGCCTTAATATTCTTTTTCTCTTATTTTCAACAGAAGAAAACTGCATATTTACAAAAACAACGAGAAACGCAACAACGGTTTGACGAAGAAATTACCAAATCTAAGTTGGAAATTAATGAACAGGCCCTTCAAAATATTAGTTGGGAAATCCATGACAATATAGGACAGCTTTTATCCTTGGCGAAAATGCAATTGAATATGGTTCATAAGGACTTACCAGAAAAGCAGCAATTAAAAGTTTTGGAAATCGGCGAAATTGTTCTTAAAAGCCTGCAAGAACTCAGGGGATTGGCAAAATCCCTAAACCCTGAAACCATTAAAAACAAAGGTTTGATAGAATCTATTACTCTTGAAATGAATCGATTTAATCGATTAAATGTTATAAATGCAGTTTTAAAAGTTTCTGATGAATCATATAGCTTAATAAATGAAAAGGAAATCATTTTATTTAGAATTTTGCAAGAATTTTGCAACAATAGCTTAAAGTATTCTAAGGCGAAAAATTTAACTGTTGAATTGAATTATAAGCCATCGTGTTTAGAGGTTTTTATTGAAGATGATGGTATTGGGTTTGACCTGAATGCTACTGCCAACCATGATGGAATTGGCCTTTTGAATATGAAAAGCCGAACAAAATTAATCGGTGCTACTTATGAAATGAAATCTGAAGTAAATAGAGGAACTAAACTATATATTAGTTGTCCAAAATAGAAATCCCATGAAAAAAATAGACATTATTATTGTAGATGACCATTTGCTGTTTTCCCAAGCACTTAGCGGTTTAATTTCTGACCTCACAGCGTTTAATGTGTTGGCTGTTTTTGCCAACGGAAAAGAGCTGGTAACTTATTTATCGACTGAAAACAAGTGTCCAGATATTGTTTTGATGGACGTTCAAATGCCTGTAATGAATGGGTTTGAAACTACAAAATGGCTAAAAGAGAACCAACCTCAAATTAAAGTTTTGGCACTTTCCATGGAATGTGAAGAGGAAACTATTTTAAAAATGCTTCTCGCTGGTGCCAAAGGCTATTTGCTCAAAGATATTCATCCTTCGGTGCTGGAACATGCGTTAAATGAATTATATAAAACAGGTTTTTATTATACTGAAAATGTGACAAAAACATTGTTGAATTCAACAAACCTTGAGAAAAGTCAGAATAATATAATATTGAATGAAAGGGAAATGCAATTTTTGAAATTGACCTGCACAGAAATGACTTATAAGCAAATTGCGGAAATGATGTTTTTAAGTCCTAAAACCATAGAAAATTATCGAGAGGCTTTATTTATTAAATTTAATGTTAAATCGCGAATTGGACTTGTTTTACATGCGATTAAAGAAAAAATTGTGGAACTATAATCTTATTTTAATTATTTTTAGGCTATTATTAAGTTTAAGAATAAAATAGTGAACGATTTTAATCGCATACAGGAAAAACTTCAAGAGTTTATTAAAAAATATTATTTTAATGAATTGATAAAAGGATTGCTATTGTTTTTTGCAATTGGCCTATTGTATTTTATTTTTACGCTTTTTGTTGAATATTTTTTATGGCTCAAACCTGTTGGTCGTTCTCTTCTATTTTGGCTTTTTGTTTCTATTGAAGTTGCTTTGTTTGTCGGCTATATTGTTTTTCCGATAATTAAGATATTCGGATTAAAAAGAGGATTAACCGAGGTTGAAGCTTCCAAAATTATTGGAAATCATTTTCCCGAGGTTAAAGACAAACTGCTGAATATGTTGCAATTAAGTGAGATTTCACAAAATTCTGAACTTGTTGAAGCCAGTATTTCCCAAAAATCAAAAGAACTTCAGCCCATTCCCTTTAAAAGAGCTGTCGATTTTACAAAAAACAAGAGATATTTAAAATTTGCAATTTTCCCATTTGTTATTTGGCTGTTTATTTTTATAACCGGAAACATTTCTATTTTAACAGACAGTTTTTCAAGGGTTGTAAATTATAGCCAAGTTTATTTGCCTCCAGCTCCGTTTACTTTTTCAATTTTAAATGATTCTTTATCGGTGGTGGAAGGCGAACCTTTTAGGCTTCAAATCGAAATAATTGGAACTGCAGTTCCTGAAAATGTTAAAATCAATTTTTTAAATGAAAGTTACTATCTGGAAAATAGTGCTTTAGGTAAATTTGAATACAATTTTTCAAAAGTTCAAAAGTCAATAAAATTCATTTTGGAAGCCAATGGCGTAACTTCTGATGTTTATCAGATAAGCAGTATTGAAACTCCTGTTATCAACCATTTAAAAATGGTTTTGGAATACCCAATTTATACAGGAAAACTCCACGAAGTTATTCAAAATACAGGCAATGCAAATGTTCCACAGGGAACAAATATTACTTGGCAAATTGAAACAAAAAAAACAGATGCTATTTCGTTTGTTCCAGATGTGGAATCAGCTGCTTATTTCAAAAAAAATTCCAAGGATTATTTTATTTTTTCTAAGCAGGTCTTCAATTCTCTAAATTATAAAATCAGCACCTCCAACCAACAATTATACAATTATGAATCGCTTAATTTTGTAATTCAGGTAATTCCTGACGAATATCCGCAAATTATTGTAAACTCGGACATTGATTCCGTAAGTCGTGGTCCAGTACAGTTTGTGGGTCAGTTAAGTGATGATTATGGTGTAAATAAACTTCAAATGGTGTATTACGATAAAATTAATAAAAAGGAGTTTAAATCTCATTTAATTGATGTTGTAAAATCTTCCATTTCCGACTTTTATTATGTTTTTCCTGAAGGAATTTCCTTGGAAGAAGGAGTTGATTATGAATTGTATTTTGAAGTGTTCGACAATGATGCCGTAAATGGAAGTAAAAGTTCAAAAAGTCGATTATTTTCATATTACAAGAAAACAGAAGAAGAAATAACTGCTGAATTATTAATTGAACAAAAGGAAACTATTGAGGAACTTTCTAAACTTGTTGAAAAATCTAAAAACTCTAACCAACAAATTAGAAAGTTTAAAGATGAAATTCAAAAAAACGCCGACATTAATTGGAACGACACCAAGAAATTGGAGGAGTTGCTGAAACGTCAAAGTCAATATCAGGAAATGGTTCAAAAGCAATCAAACCAACTTTTAAAGAATTTGAGAGCGCAAACCGAACAGAAGGAATCAAAAGAAACGAAAGAAGAATTGCTGAAAAGAATTGAAGAAACTAAAAATCTGGCGGAGCAGGAAAAATTATTGGAGGAATTAAAGGCACTTTCAAAGAAAATAGAAAAGGATGATTTGGTGGATAAGTTGAAAGAAATGGTTAAAAAAAACCAACGAAATGAACAAAGCTTAGAACGCATTTTGGAACTTACCAAACGCTTTTATGTGGAGCAGAAGTTAAATCAGATTCGTGAAAATCTCGAAATATTAGGTAAAAAAGAAGAGAAGCTTTCCAATGAAAATCCTGCGGAGAATACTTCAAAAAATCAGGAGGAAATTAATAAGGAATTTGATGCAATAAAAAATGACGCCAATGAATTGCAAAAACAAAATAAAGATTTAAAGCGACCGATGAAACTTCCCGAAAATAAGGAGGAAATGAATGACATCAATAACGACCTAAATAAAGCGTTGCAAGAATTGAAAGAGCAACAAGCAGGTAGCGCAAAAAAAAGCCAAAAATCTGCCGCAAAAACAATGCTACAATTAAGCAAAAGTATGGAACAGGCCATTATGAAAATGGAAGGGGAATCCATTGATGAAAACATTGATGATTTGCGAAAAATTGTTGACAATCTAATCATATTTTCCTTTGAGCAGGAAGATTTACTTGATCGGTTTTCAAGTGCAAATATCGACCATGCGGAATACCCAAATAATTTAAAAAAACAACAGGTTTTAAAGGAGTATTTTAATTATATCGATGATAGTTTGTATGTTTTGGCATTGCGTTTGGTAAATATGAGTACCATGATTCAAAAGGAAGTTTCTGACACGCATTATTTTTTGGATGAAGCATTGCTAAATTTTACAGATGACAGGGCCGATTTGGGAATTGCAAACCAACAATTTGTAATTACGGCCGCAAATAATCTAGCCAATTCCCTTAGTGATTTATTGGAAAGACTGATGAATGCTTCACCAAGTTTTGGTGCTGGAAAAGGTAAGGGAGAGGCTCCATCGT
>JAQVGD010000260.1 GCA_028696945.1 Lutibacter sp. | reverse complement strand
AAAACAATCATTCCATCCATTATAACCTTGCAGGACAAACATGCAAATTCCATGCATTCAGAAAAAGGTATGAACGATTATTTTAGTTATTCGGACACCATTTCAAAAAAGCTTTCATTTTTAGCATTTGACGGCGTCACTTTTATAAATGATGGTTTATCATCAAAACAATTTATTGAAACCCATAAGAATGATTATCTCAATTACAACAATATAAACCTGATCTTCAACAAAAACAAAATTTGGATTAATGCCGTTGAAACCGACAAATCTAATTTTAAATCTGCACTCTCGGCGATTTTAGCTATTTCTTCAGAAGGCAAACAATCGATGTTGCATTTAAATTTTAATCAAAACCTTCTTTATCAGGATTATTTATTTTACAGAACCATCATTCATGCAATTGGCACCAAAAACATTTTAATAAATCACAACGAATTTATTTTTAACGAAAATAAAGTTTAGTCTTGTTGGCCCAATTAACTGTTAATTATGCCATCTTTTTTCCTATTTTTACAAAAACAAATTGAATGCTCGATTTCTTAAACTTTGATTTTCTTGATATTTTAGATATCGTTTTAGTGGCTACACTGCTTTACTATGTTTATAAATTGCTAAAAGGAAGCGTTGCCATAAATATTTTTATTGGAATTGGGCTTATTGTTATTATTTGGAAAATAACGCAGGCGCTTCAAATGGAAATGCTTAGCGGATTGTTAGGAACGCTCATTAGTTTGGGAGCTATCGCCATACTTATTGTTTTTCAGCCCGAAGTTCGAAAATTTTTATTGATGCTGGGTTCCACAAATTTCACGAACCGACGAAGTTTTTTAAAACAAATCAGTTTTTTAAAGAATGAAATATACATTACGATGGATGTTGAAACCATTGTTAAAGCCTGCACAACAATGTCGGCTGCAAAAACCGGCGCTTTAATTGTTTTGGAACGAACCCATAATTTAGATTTTGTAAAAGCTACCGGTGATAAAATGAATTCAGAAGTAAACCAGCCAATATTGGAAAGTATTTTCTATAAAAACAGCCCGTTACACGATGGCGCTGTAATTATTAAGGATAACTTTATTATTGCCACCAGGGTAGTTTTGCCGCTTTCCGCAAAAAATATTCCGGCCCGATTTGGATTACGCCACAGAGCCGCAATAGGAATCACCGAAAAAACCGACGCACTTTGTTTGGTTGTTTCAGAAGAAACAGGAAAAATATCTTATATAAGAGACGGGGAATTTGTGTTGTTTAAAAATACCCAGGAACTTATTGAACTGATTAGATATGACCTTGGCTAATTCTATTGCAACAGTTATACGTTATAGGTTATAAGTTTTAAGGTTTAAGCAAAACTAAACTAAACAAATAATCGCCTAAACACTTAAACAATAATTAAACTGCTTCACTGGCGAATTGCATATCGTAAAGCGTTTTGTAATAACCGTTTTTCTCCAGCAATTCCAAATGCGATCCTTGTTCCACAATGCGGCCTTTGTCCATCACAATAATTCTGTTTGCATTCTTAATGGTTGTTAACCTGTGCGCTATAATGATGGAAGTTTGGTGTCTGGTAATTTTATCTGTCGCTTCCTGTATCAATTTTTCTGAATAAGAATCTATGGAAGATGTGGCTTCATCCAAAATTAAAATACTTGGTTTACTCACGTAAGCGCGCAAAAAGGCGATTAACTGGCGTTGCCCGGTCGACAGCATTCCGCCGCGTTCCTTCACATTGTAGTTGTAATTATTAGGCAAACTCATAATAAACTCGTGAATGCCAATTTCTTTGGCGGCGTCTATCACTTGTTCCAAAGTTATTGATTCGTCACTTAACGCAATATTGTTATAAATGGAATCGGAGAATAAAAAAACATCCTGTAAAACAACGGCAATCTGACTTCTTAAAGAAGCCAAAGTATATTGTAAAATGTTTGTATTGTCAATACAAATTTCGCCTTCATCAATTTCATAAAAACGATTTACCAAATTAATGATGGTAGATTTTCCGGCTCCTGTTGCGCCAACAATGGCAACAGTTTCACCGGCATTAACTTTGAATGAAATTCCTTTTAAAACTTCTTCCCCTTTATTATAGCTAAAACGCACATTTTTAAATTCGATGTCGCCTTTAAAACTTTTCGCTTCCAAATCCCCTGTTTTGGCAATTTGATTTTTCGTGTCCATAATCTCAAAAACCCGATCTCCTGCCACCATTCCCATTTGCAACGTATTAAATTTATCGGCAATTTGATTTAAGGGCCTAAACAACATTTGGGCCATCATAATAAATGCGATTATTTGTCCTATTTCCGTAGTTCCGTTATTTACAATATCCAAACCGCCGTACCAAACCAACAAACCGATAGAAATAGAAGCTAAAATTTCAGCAATTGGAAAGAAAATAGAATAATACCAAACTGTTTTGATATTTGCTTTTTTGTGTAAATCATTAATTTTGACAAATTTCTCATATTCCACTTTTTCGTGGTTAAACAGCTGCACAATTTTCATTCCCGTAACGCGCTCCTGAACAAAACCATTTAAATTTGCCACTTGGACCCTCACTTCCTGAAAAGCTGTTTTTATGGCGATTTGAAATAATTTTGTGACATATATTAAAACAGGAAGCACTATAAAAGCGATCAAAGCCATTTTCCAATTCATCCATAACATCACAATGGCCACCACCAGCATTTTTAACAAATCGCTTATGATCATAAACAATCCCTGTCCGAAAAATTGCGCGATCGTTTCTGTGTCAGAAACCAAACGTGTCACCAATTTTCCAACGGAAGAATTGTCGAAATAAGTCATTTTAAATTGCAGCATGTGTTTTTGCAACTGCACTCTTATGTCTTTAATAATATGCTGTCCCAGCCAATTTACCTTGTAAATAAAAATAAACTGCAATAAAACTTCCGCTATTAAAAAAACAACCATTAACAGCGAAAAATACAGGATGCCTTCCTCGTCTTTGTTTTTAAAATAAATATTGACTATTTCCTGCAATAAAATAGGTTTGGCCACAGAAACCAGCGACAATAATATTGCCGAAAAAGTTCCTATAAAAAATTGCATTCGGTATTTCTTTGAAAAACCCAATAAGCGGTTGAAAATTTTTGCGTCAAAAGCGTTGCCTGTAACTTTTTTACTCATTTTTAAAAATTGTTTTTGGATAGGTCACCTGTGTTAAAAATAAGCCTTGCGCTGGCGCAGAAGGACCTGCATTACGCCTGTTTTCACTTTCGATGATTGTTTTGAACTCCGCTAAAGTCAT
>JAQVGD010000076.1 GCA_028696945.1 Lutibacter sp. | reverse complement strand
GCACCACTTCAACTGCTATTGACGCCTATCACACCTATGCTGCGCCAGGCAACTATACTGTTTCTCTAACAAAAACAACCGATGGAAAAACTGGAGACCCTATATTTAAAGAAGTGGTTATCCGCGAAAAACCCATCATATTAAACACCACTTACCCTTTAATTCAATGTGATTCTTACGACAGCAATCCCAATGATAAATTGGCTGTTTTTAATTTAGAAAATAGCATAGCACCATTGACTTTAAATAAAGCTGATGATTTTAATGTCTATTTTTATTTGGACGACACGGATGCTAAAAATGACCTATACAATGAAAATCCATTAACTCCAATTTACAAAAATACAATCCAAAATCAAATATTGACGGCGAAAGTAATGTACAAAGATTCCGATTGTTTCAGTTTAGGCCATATACAACTGATTGCAAATTCAAGCCTGCTTCTTAATGCATCCGATTTTATTGGCTGTGATATTGGCGATGGCACCGCGTCATTTAATTTTTCTTCTAAAGAAAATGAAATAAAAAGTACTTTAAATCTTCCCAATACCGTCATCTTTTATTTTTATGATTTAGAAGAAAATGCAATTAACAATGTTTCGCCTTTGGGAAACAATTACATTTCATCAGAAAAGATTATCTATTTTAGGGCCGAAAATAATGGTATCTGTTACGGTGCAGGAACTTTCAATCTAGTCATAAATTATTTTCCTCCTGTTGAACCAAACGAGACTATCTCAATTTGCGAAGGCAATTTCCCGATAGAAATAGAAGCTCTTATCCCTTTAGCCATTCAACAAAATTATTCCTATAAATGGAGTAATGGTGAAACTTCTTATTATATGACGGTACAAGATGCGCAACGGATTTCTGTTACTATCACAGATAAAATTTTAATGTGTGAAAAGGTAAAAACTTATGATATTGTTAAAGTTACTACTCCAAATATTATAAATGTTAACATCAATATAAACAACAATACCGCCGTTATCTTTACAGAAAATAATTTTGACGATTTATATGCCATTGATAATCCATATAATAATTATCAATCAGAAAATACATTTTATGATGTTGTTCCTGGTGTTCATACGGTTTATGCAAAAAACAAATACGATTGTGGTATTACTGCTAAAGAGATCTATGTTTTAGGATTTCCTAAATTTTTTACACCAAATAATGATGGCATAAATGATTTATGGGAAATTAAAGGGCTAAATTTTGAAGAGTTCAGGTATTCCAACATTCTTATTTTTAATAGATTTGGTAAACATATAGCTACTATTAACCCCGATACTGGTTGGGATGGTATTTACAATGGAGAATTTCTTCCTTCTAATGATTATTGGTTTTCAATTGATATTACTGATAACGAAAACTTAACGAAAACTTATAAAGGGCATTTTAGCTTAATTAGAAGATAAATCTATTTATTTCTAACTAATCTAGTTTTTAAGTTTACCTGAAATACGACAATAAACACTCAAATTGAAAGATTGCTTTGTTTCTCTCACAACAACAGAATTTAGCTTATTTTTGCAAAATGCTATTTAAGTTAGAATCGAATTTCAAACCTACTGGCGATCAGCCCGAAGCAATCAAGCAACTTATAGAAGGTTTAAACTCTCATGAAAAATTTCAGACCTTGTTGGGCGTTACGGGTTCTGGAAAAACATTTACAATAGCAAACGTAATTCAGGAAGTGCAAAAACCTACCTTGGTTTTGGCGCATAACAAAACATTGGCAGCACAACTTTATTCAGAATTTAAACAGTTTTTTCCAAATAATTCCGTTGAATATTTTGTTTCTTATTACGATTATTATCAGCCAGAAGCCTATCTTCCTACTACAGGGACTTATATTGAAAAAGACTTGTCCATTAACGAGGATATTGAAAAATTGCGAATCAGTGCATCTTCTGCCCTGCTTTCAGGACGAAGAGATGTAATTATTGTGGCTTCTGTTTCATGTATTTACGGAATTGGGAATCCAGTCGAATTCAAGAAAAATATTATTTATATTGAAGTAAATCAGGCAATTTCACGCACTAAATTTTTACATCAATTGGTGGCGAGTCTATATTCAAGAACCGAAGCCGAAATTAGCAGCGGAACCTTTAAGGTAAAAGGCGATACCATTACCGTTTATCCATCTTATGGGGAACACGCCTTCAGAATTCACTTTTTTGGCGATGAAATCGAAGAAATCGAAAGCTTTGACGTTACCAACAATCTGGTGGTGGAAAAATTTGAACAAATTACCATTTATCCGGCAAATTTATTTGTGACTTCACCCGATGTTTTGCAAAATGCCATTCATAATATTCAGGAGGATTTGATGAAGCAATTTGAATATTTTAAGGAAATCGGAAAACATTTAGAAGCAAAACGCCTGAAAGAACGCACGGAATTTGACTTGGAAATGATTCGCGAATTGGGCTATTGTAGCGGAATCGAAAACTATTCTCGTTACCTCGATGGTCGAGAACCTGGAACGCGTCCATTCTGTTTGCTCGACTATTTTCCGGAAGATTATTTAATGGTGATTGATGAAAGTCACGTCACCATTCCGCAAGTTCATGCAATGTATGGCGGTGACAGATCACGCAAAGTAAATTTGGTGGAATATGGTTTCCGATTGCCCGCAGCGATGGACAACCGTCCGTTGAAATTTGACGAATTTGAAAATATTCAGAATCAGGTAATTTTTGTAAGCGCCACGCCAGCCGATTATGAATTACAAAAAACAGAAGGTGTTTTTGTGGAACAGGTAATTCGACCTACAGGTTTGTTGGATCCAGAAATTCAGGTGCGTCCAAGCATCAACCAAATAGATGATTTAATTGAAGAAATTCAGTTGCGAGTTGAAAAAGAAGAACGAACATTGGTCACTACTTTAACCAAAAGAATGGCAGAAGAACTGACAAAATATTTAAGCAGAATCCAGATTCGCTGCCGTTATATTCACTCTGATGTGGATACATTGGAACGCGTTGAAATTATGCGAGATTTGCGTTTGGGAGTATTCGACGTGCTTATTGGCGTGAATCTTTTAAGGGAAGGACTCGATTTGCCAGAGGTTTCTTTGGTGGCGATTTTAGATGCCGACAAAGAAGGTTTTTTGCGTTCGCACCGCTCTTTAACTCAAACTATTGGCCGTGCCGCGAGAAATATCAACGGAATCGCCATCATGTACGCTGATAAAATAACAAACAGCATGCAACTTACCATCGATGAAACAAACCGTCGTCGTGAAAAACAAATTGCCTACAATACCGCAAACAACATCACTCCTACTCAAATTATAAAAAGCATCGAAAATATTATGGGGCAAAACACGGCTTCAACCTATAATTTTGAAAATTTGGCAAATATCGCTGCCGAAGAAAAAATGGATTATATGACGAAGGCGGAATTGGAAAACAGCATTCGAGAAAAGCGAAAACAAATGGAAGAAGCCGCCAAAGCACTCGACTTTATCGCTGCCGCAAAATTGCGAGATACAATTAAAAAGTTAAAAGAGCGGATTTAAAATAATTGGTAGTTTTTAAGTTGTGAGTTGTGGGTTGTAAGTTGTGAGTTGTGAGTTGTGGGTTGTGGGTTGTGGGTTGTGGGTTGTGATTGGAATTTTCTGTTGTTGTATATTGTAAAAAATCCGCCATAATAGCGGATTTTTTTTGTTTTTATATAAATTAAGCTTTCATCAATTCCACATCGAAAATTAACGTGGCATCTGGAGGAATAACGCCGCCAGCACCGCGACTTCCATAAGCCAATTCAGATGGAATCACAAAACGTGCTTTATCCCCAACTTTTAATAATTGGATTCCCTCGTCCCAGCCAGAAATAACCTGTCCAACCCCCAATTCAAAATCGATGGGTTGTTTGCGCGGAAAGGAGGAATCAAAAACAGTTCCGTCCAGTAACTGGCCTTTATAATGTACAGAAACTACACTTCCAACGGCTGCTCTTTTTCCATTTCCTTCTTGAAGAATTTTATAGCGTAAGCCACTTGGTGTTTCATCATAACCAGCCGCAACTTTATCCATTTGATCTTTTACTGCTTTTTTAACTTCGGCTTCTCTTTTTGTTCTTGCACCTTCAAAAGTTCTGAAGGCTTCCACAGCATTAAATTTTTCGGCAAGCTCACCAACACGAATAATTTCAACAGATTTCAATAGGTCATTTTGAGCTATTGTATCAACAACATCCTGCCCTTCAATAACTTTTCCAAAAACGGTGTGTTTATTATCTAACCAAGGCGTAGCAACATGCGTAATAAAAAACTGACTCCCATTTGAAGCAGGCCCAGAATTTGCCATGGATAAAATACCTGGTTTGTCATGTTTTAAATCTGGATGAAATTCATCAGCAAAGCTGTAACCTGGAGAACCTGTTCCTGTTCCCAGAGGGCAGCCACCTTGAATCATAAAATCAGGTATTACCCTGTGAAATTTCAATCCGTTATAATAAGGTTTCCCTTGAGGTTTTGAGCTGTTTTCCATATTTCCTTCAGCCAAAGCAACAAAGTTACCAACTGTTCCAGGCGTTTTCTCAAATTCTAAACTTACTAGTATCTCACCTTTTGAGGTGTTAAATTTTGCGTATAATCCTTTATTCATTTTCTTAATTTTTTAAACTTCTGCAAAGATACATGCTTTCAATGAAAATGAAAAGTTTAGATTATTTATCCAATTCATTAATAATGATTTCAATTGCTTTATTTAATTGTGGTTGATTTCCGTCTAAACGATCTTTAAAATTTTCACCTATATAAATATCTGGCCTAACACCTTCTGATTCTAAATTTTTTCCATCCAAAGTATAGCATCCTACTGATGGCAAACGATAAAATGACCCATCTACCAATGATTTTCCTGAAGTAAATATAATCCAGCGGTAGGTTTCCGTACCAACGATAGTCCCCAATCCCAATTCCTTAAACCCTGCTGCAGTCATTTCCGCATCAGAAAGTGACTGCTCATTTACTAATAAAACAATAGGTTTGTTTGCCCATCCAAAATTTGATTGTCCTGTTAGTTTACCTTCTCTGTATTTCCAATTTAAGTATGTTTTTTGACTTAAAAAGCGCAATACTTCATCGTGAACATTACCACCTCTGTTGTACCTTAAATCTAAAATTAAACCGTTTTTATACGCTTCATCACTAACCAAATCTTCTTTAAATTTAATAAGTTCATTACCAGTCATATCTTTCATATGCACATAAGCAATACGGTTATTAGATTTTAAGTTCACATAATCTTGATTGGTATCTTGCCACTCATCATAAATTAAATTTCTAACATCCCCAATTGAAGAAGTATGCACATTTACATTAAATTTTCTGTCATTTCTTTCAAATGTTAATGTAATTTCACTAGTCGAGGACGGTGAAGAAAAATATTTTTCCCGATTTTCTTCTGAATCAATTTCAACCCCATTTACGGCAACAAGTTTATCTCCGTTTTTAATGTTCTTGCCGATAACGTCCGTTGGACTTTGTTTTACAATTCTATCAACTATATACGGGTTACTATTGTCGAATAATATACCAGTTGCCAATGTTTTAGTACCATAATATACGTCTTCTTCTTTTCCTTTAGAGCTAAACCCAAAATGAGATGTATTTAATTCACCCAACATTTCATTAAAAATTAGTTTTAAATTTTCTCTGCTTGTAATATAAGGTAAATATTTTGCGTACTGGTCACGAAGATTTTGCCAATTTTGTCCATGGAAATTTTCATTATAGAAATTTTCTTCCATACCAGCCCAAGCTTCATAATACATTTGATTAAATTCTTTGGAAAGAGATTTGTTAAATTTATAATCTATTTCGATTTCTTCTAACTTATTACTGTCAATATCCAAAGTATTAATATTGCCGCTGATTAATATGTAATTATTCTTTTCTGAAGAAACTAATTGATAATTTCTAATGGTTTTATCACTAATTCTTTCTGTTTTATTTTTTTCAAAAGGCTCTAATATAGTTTTCCATAATTGAGGTTTACCTTCACTATGATTTGAGATATAAATAACATATTTTTTATTATCTTTTTGAAGAACTATAGGGTTTTCTTGTTCTCCAAAACTCGGGCTTATGGTTGTTAACCGACCCATTAAGTCTTCTGTATTAATTATTACATTCGGCTTTTCTTTTACCTTTTCTTTATCATTACCTTTCTTTTCTTTATCACCTTTATCCACTTTTTCTACATCAAACAGTGAATTATATTTTTCAATTTTAAAAGGTTCCTCAAATTTATCTAATGCCATTTGATAAATTTTACTATTATTTGTCCCAATAGGATAACTAGGCTGTAATCTATCAGATGAAAAATAAACATATTTTCCGTCAGGAGACCAAACCGGTGAAGATTCAGAAACTTTTGTATTGGTTAAATTAATAATATTTTTAGAATCTAAATTATATATGAAAATATCATTTTCGAAATCTCGTTTTGCATTGTAAATCAGATATTTATCATCAGGTGAAAAATATGGGTCAGCGTTATAAAATCCCCAAAGTTCATCTTTTACAACAACAACACTTTCAAAAGTAGTCATGTCCATAACACAAATTTCATTTCTTCCACTTAAATAAACTCCTTTTGAACGATCACTGTTAAAGGTAATTTGGCGATTATTCATCGTGTTATTGGTTAATTGTTTTTCTTTTGATGAACCATCGGCATCAATAGTAAACCAATTATAATAGCCTTTATTAGACTGAGAATACAATAGTGATTTGTTGTTTTTTAGCCATTTTACTTCCTGGACTGCTTCATTTATATTGGTTTTAATTTCTTTTATAAATTTTCCTTTAATATCTGAAACAAATAATTTTCCCCTTGACACAAACGCCATTTTCTTTTCATCAGGTGAAACATCAAAAAAAGAAATATTCCCTTTTACATCATACGATTGTTCTTTATTTAGTGTGTTATTTTTGAATATGTTGATAATTGGGTTTGAAGCTTTACCGCTTGCAACATCATAAACAAAAATTTGATAATCTTTTCTGAAAACAATTTTTTCACCATTGGCACTAACTCTTGGCCACATAATAGAGGTCGAGAAATTAGTAAGTTGTTTTTTTACTCCATTTTGTAAAGTATATAAATTGTATTCTCCATTTGCTTCATCAGATTTAAAATAGAGCTTGCCATTTTTATCAAACGTTACCCCAAAATCCTTTCCTTTATAAGTAGTATGTTGTTTATATTCCTTTGTTTTTAAATTATATGATTTAATGTCTGGGTTATAATCTCCTTTATAACGTTTTCTATGTGCAAATCGTTCACTTTCCCAAGTTTCATTAAAATAAATCTCATCATTTAATGGATTTTCTACTACATTATGGATGGTATTAAAAAAATGACCGAATAATCTTTTGGGTGTGCCCCCATTTATATTTACGCTATATGTAGTAATAGAGTTTAATCTGCCTGATGTAAAATAAATTTTAGAATTATCCCAGCTCCAAGAAGACACATTATCGTTACTTTCATGAAATGTAAGTTGGGTAATTTCCCCGCCATTTAAAGGCATCACATAAACATCATCATTTCCAAACTGATTGCTTGAAAAAGCCAGCCATTTACCATCAGGGGACACACTTGGATTGGTTTCGTTTCCTTCCATGGCTGTTAACCTAAAAGCATTTCCTCCTATTGTCGGTACTTTCCATAAATCCCCTTCATAGTTGAATATAATAAATTCTCCATTTGGGGTTAAAGTTGGACTTAGCGTAAAATAGGTTTCATTTGATTGGGCTTTACAAATAAATGAAAAAATAGAAGCAAAAAAAATGCTAAAAATTATTTTAATAAAATTCATGAGCAAATAATAAAGTCTAAGTTAAAAGTTGTTTAATTTATCAAACTTTAAATGTAATTATAATTTTATAAATCTATGTGTTTTATAATTCAAAAATCCGCCTAAAAGCGGATTTTTTATCTTTATAAAATATCGACATTAAACTTCAGCCTTAACTATAGCTTTAATTGAAGTTGATTGTTCTATTTTATTTGCATCGCTCGCTAAACCACAACCTTTTTGGGAAGATTTGCATGAACTAAACAATAGTACTGAAAACGCAATTCCTAATGTATATAAAGCTATTCTTTTCATTTTACGAATGATTTTACTAATTAAAAATATTGAAATATAACAATTATTTTATGAAATTAATTTGTTTAAGGTATAAATAATCAACTCCTCAACAGGTTTGTACGGATCTTTACTGAAAGTTCCGTTGGCTCTGTTGGCGATAATGGCATTCATGGAACAGGCTTCATGACCCAATAATTTAGACAAGCCGTAAATTGCCGAAGTTTCCATTTCAAGGTTTGTCACTTTATAACCATCAAATTCAAAATTGTCAATTTTGTTATTTAATGAAGGATCTTGTATTGCCAAACGAAGTACGCGTCCTTGCGGTCCGTAAAAACCGCCGGCAGTTGCGGTAACGCCGATAAAAACTTTGTCACTTTTCAATTTTTGAATTAATAATTCACTGCCTTTTACCAAATATGGTCTAGATTTTCGCGGACTCCAATTGGTATGTTTAATAAAAGCATCTTCCATTTTAGCTTCTAAAATATGCTCACAATCATAAGAATGAATTAATCCATCAAACCCCAACCCATATTTTGCCAAGACAAAACTATCCACAGGAATATCGCTTTGCAAAGAGCCAGAAGTACCTATTCTGACAATATTTAATTTGGTATGTACGGTTTTTACAGTTCTTGTTTTTAAGTCAATATTTACCAAAGCATCCAATTCATTCATCACAATATCAATGTTATCAGGACCAATACCTGTTGAAATCACTGAAAATCTTGTTCCTTTATAGGTGCCAGTAATTGTTCTAAATTCTCTTTTTTGGGTTTCAAATTCGATAGATTCAAAGTGCATGGCTATTTTTGGAACCCTATTTTGGTCGCCAACAAAAATAATGTTGGTTGCAATGTTTTCGGGTTTCAAATTTAAGTGATACACACTTCCATCGGGGTTCAGAATTAATTCTGAGGCTGCTATTTTATTCATAATTTATCCGCCTACGCGTTTTATATTATATCCTTCTTTTTTAAGGATTTCCATTATTTTATCTCTATAATTTCCCTGTATAATTATTTCATTGTCTTTTATGCTTCCGCCAACGCCACATTTTGTTTTAAGTAGTTTTCCCAACGTTTTTAAATCCTCTTCACAACCTACAAAACCCTTAATTACTGTAACAGTCTTCCCTCCTCTTCCTTTATTGGAAAATAGAGCTTCTAAATACTGTTTTTTTGGTGGCAATAACGTTTGTTCCTCTTTTTTTTCAAATTCAAAATTGTCGTTTGTTGAAAAAACAAATCCACCCAAATCTTCTAAACTGCTTAATTTTTTTTTACCCATTGTTAATACAAAAAAATATAGGCTAAATTAAGGAAAGATTATTTATTATTAATCTTTTTCCAAGTAAATAACAAAGCTGCCAAAAGTTCAAAAACCAATCCGATACCGATAACCAAATTTGCTTGTGACCAATTAAAAAGCTTTGAAATGGCACCTGCCAAAAGCAGAAATATACCAAATGTAAAAAATGCAACTACTCTATTCGCCTTCATTTTAACAATTCTATTTCTCCTAAATAACTATTAAAAATTCTTCTGCCTGAAAACTAAACAAAACCAAAAAAATTAAATTTTAAAAGTCCTATTAATTACTTTTCTCTTTTAATAATTGGAATTAGGTAACTCAATGTATAATTTACGCCAAATCCGGTATCGTTTAAATAAACACTATTAAAACCAGGCACATAAAGGTTTTTAAAATTATCAGGTTCTTTGGTGCTAATCATTGTTTTAAAACTAAAACTAAAACCCAAATATAAATTTTTAAATGTTTCGGCTTTCAACCCAAAAACCAATTCAGCCCAATGTGCAGATAAATCTTTAAATTTGGTACCTGGCATTACTTCAGTAGGAATAAAATAGGTTCCTTTTACATTTGGTGTGTAACTGTTTAATGTTTGGTCAAATATACTAAACCCATATCTCACTCCAACATAAATTTCATTGGTCATCCCTTTCCAGTTTTTATAGGCATTGTAATTTACTCCCGCTTTTATATAGCTACCTTTTGTGGTAAAATTCATATAATCTTCCGAAGTAGTTTTGTCTTCATAGCCCAATTCAACTGCCGCATAATAATTTCTTAAAATACGCATATCCGCAACTAGTTCCAATCCTTTAGATTCAGGCTCCAATAAAGAAATTAAAGGTTTACTCAAGTCAACGCCAACTCGTATGCCATAATTTTCTTTTGTTTTTGTAGTATCCGTTTTTTGTTGGGCAGTTGCTGTTCCCAGAACTAAAAAACTAATGAAAAATAGTAAGATGAGCTGCTGTTTCATTTTCTATTGTTGTGTTTTTAATGGTGTCATTTTTTATCCAATTATCAGTAATACTTTCTATTTGTAAATTTTCAAAAATGGTTTTATAACCACAGGAACGAGAAACAAAAATATCTTTTCTTTCGTAAGTAAATTCAATAGTGTCTTTAAAAGATTTATTATCTAAGATATACGTTGTCCTATTCTGATTTAAATCTAAAGGAATGGCGATGGAATCCAGTAATTTGTTTTCATATAAATTTTCATTGCCTTCAGCCCAAACAGTTAAAGAAGTTACTGCTTTTTTTTCGGCGGGAATTGCATTGTCATAAAAAACAATAATCAATTTTGGCGTGGTGGTATCAATACAAATATCATCTTTTTCACAGTTTATAAGCGTAAAACTCAAGATCAATAACAATATTAAATATTTTCTCATAACTGTTTTGTTTTTAATTCTAAAAGAACGACGTTTTCAACGTGGTGTGTTTGTGGAAACATGTCCACTGCTTGGGTTTTGATAATGTTATACTGTTCCTTCATTAAAGATAAATCGCGGGCTTGTGTTGCCGAATTGCAACTGACGTAAACAATGCGTTTTGGAGAAATTTCCAGTAATTTTTGTATCACATTTTTATGCATTCCATCTCGTGGTGGATCGGTAATAATCACATCTGGCTGTCCGTGTGTTTTAATAAAATGATCATTAAAAACATCTTTCATATCACCAGCAAAAAATTCCACATTATTTATATTGTTTAATTTTGCGTTTTCTTTTGCGTCTTCAATAGCTTCGGGAACCGATTCTACGCCAATCACTTTTTTGGCATTTTTTGCCACAAATTGTGCAATGGTTCCAGTACCTGTATAAAAATCGAACACAATTTCATTTCTGGTTAAATTGGCAAAATCACGTGTTATTTTGTACAATTCATAAGCTTGTGCAGAATTTGTTTGATAAAATGATTTTGCGCCAATTTTAAATTTAAGGCCTTCCATTTCTTCAAAAATATAACCTCTTCCGTTAAATAGAATAATATTTTGATCGTACAATGTATCGTTTCCTTTGGAATTAATTACATATTGAAGGGAGGTTATTTGCGGAAATTCCTGAATTAATGCATTTAATAAAGCCTCCCGTTTTTCTTTATCTTCTTTTAGAAATTGAATTATCACCATTATTTCGCCTGTTGATGAAATGCGGATCATTATGGTTCTTAAAAGGCCTGTTTGCTCTCGTGGATTGTAAAATTCAAGTTCATTTTGTATGCCGAATTCTTTGACAAAATTTCTAATTTGATTGGAAGGATCTTCCTGAAGATGACATTTTTCAATATCTAAAATTTTATCCCACATTCCTGCAATATGGAAACCACAGGCATTTTTATCGTCTATTTCTTCTGAAGAATTTATTTCTTCCAAGGTAAGCCATCTGCTATTGGAAAAAGAAAACTCCATTTTATTTCTGTAGAAATAAGGTTTCTCGCAGCCTAAAATTGGTGTAGGTTCAGGCAATTCTAAATGACCGATTCGTTTTAGGTTATTAATAACTTCCTTTTCTTTATAAGCCAATTGGTATTCATAAGCCATATCCTGCCATTTGCAACCACCGCAAAATTCAAAATGCTGACAAACTGGTTCTGTACGTTTATCTGAATATTTATGAAATTTTATAACTGTACCTTCAAAATAGGCTTTCCTTTTTTTACCAGTTTTGACATCAACAATATCGCCAGGAACGGCATTGGATAAAAAAATTACACGTCCATCTGGAGCCTTGGCAATAGTTTTACCTTGCGCCCCTGCATCTATTATTTCAATGTTTTCAAAAATAAATTGCTTGTTTTTTCTTGCCATGTTGCAAATGTACCATTTTTGCATAAAAAAAGCATCCCTATTTTTGGGATGCTTTCAATTACTTATTTTAACTTGATTATTTGATACTGCCCATATAAACCGCCAATGCAGCAAGTTCTTCATTGGTTAAGTCTTTTACAAAACCATCTAAGTTTGCTTTCATAATGGCAACCTGACCTGGATCTGTATCAACAATTGCAGGAGTTTCTCCTTTCAAAAAAGCCACAATATTTCCGTTTGTTTCCTCATATTTTTTATTGATGTCTTTTATAGATGGCCCAATTACTTTTGCATCTGGTTGGTGACAAGTAACGCAAGTTTTCGATGTAAATAATTCCTTCCCCAAAGCGAGGTAATCATCTGTCGTTTTAACTTTTTCTGAAGCTGGTGCTTCCACTGGTGCTTCAACCTCTTTTTTTACTTCGTCTTTCTTTGATTCACCACAGCTTACAAAAAACAATGCAACCAATCCAAGTATAAATATTGATTTTTTCATTTCTTAAATTTTATTTTTTAGTTTAATGCAAATCTATTTAATTAATTTCGAAATAAAAACAATTCCGTGAACAAAATTTAGAATTCTGTACCAATCTTCATCCTAAAGCAACCTGACAATGAAAATAAACAATTAAGCTCAATTAAAAGAATAAAATATTTTGTAATTTGCGAAAGATAATAGGATGATTTCTCTCCTGAAGGAGGAATTGAGAATTTTAAATTTTAATTTTTCACTATGATGGTTTCAGAAAAAATTTCATCACAACAAGCTATTGATTTAGAAAATAATTACGGAGCGCATAATTACCATCCTTTACCGGTTGTTTTAGCCAAGGGAGAAGGTGTTTATGTTTGGGATGTTGACGGCAAGCTTTATTACGATTTTTTATCGGCATATTCAGCTGTTAATCAAGGACATTGTCACCCAAAAATAATTAAAGCCTTAAATGATCAGGCAAGTACTTTAACACTAACTTCGCGGGCATTTTACAATGACATGCTTGGCAAATATGAAAAATATGTGACTGAATTTTTTGGTTTTGATAAAGTTTTACCAATGAATACAGGTGCTGAAGCTGTTGAAACTGCCATTAAACTTTGCCGAAAATATGCTTATGAGAAAAAAGGGATTCCTGAAAATCAGGCGCAAATAATTGTTTGTAAAAATAATTTTCACGGACGTACAACCACCATCATTTCTTTTTCAAATGATGAAGATGCCCGAAAAAACTTCGGACCTTATACGGAAGGATTTATAAAAGTCGATTATGACAATGTTGAAGCCTTGGAAGAAGTGTTAAAATCGAGTAAAAATATTGCTGGATTTTTAGTGGAACCAATTCAGGGTGAAGCTGGTGTTTATGTACCTGCGGAAGGCTATTTGGCAAAAACAAAAGCGTTGTGTGAAAAATATGGTGTTTTATTTATTGCCGATGAAATACAAACTGGTATTGCAAGAACTGGAAAATTATTGGCGGTAAACCATGAAAATGTGGTTCCAGATATTTTAATATTAGGAAAAGCTTTAAGCGGCGGTGTTTATCCAGTATCCGCGGTTTTGGCGAATAACCACATTATGGAAGTTATAAAACCTGGACAACACGGATCAACTTTTGGCGGAAATCCTTTGGCAGCCGCTGTGGCTATTGCAGCACTTAAAGTGATTAAAGACGAAGCTTTGGCAGAAAATGCCGATAAATTGGGTAAACTTTTCAGAAGTGAAATGCAAAAATTTATAGAAACGCAAACACTCATAAAATTGGTGCGTGGTAAAGGTCTTTTAAACGCCATTGTTATTAACGACAGTCCAGACAGTTCAACGGCTTGGGATATCTGTTTAAAACTGCGCGACAATGGATTATTGGCAAAACCTACCCATGGAAACATTATTCGTTTTTCGCCACCTTTGGTAATGAATGAAGCACAACTAATGGATTGTGTGGCAATTATTAAAAAAACAATTAAGGAATTTGAATCTTAAAAATGAACTTTTAATCCTATCCCCAACCCTTTCCG
>JAQVGD010000075.1 GCA_028696945.1 Lutibacter sp. | reverse complement strand
AGAAATTATAATAAAAGGCTCTAGTTTAAACTGGCTATTATGATTGAAATAGTTAATTTTCGGCACTTTGTTACCCTTTAGCGCAATGTCATTAAGTTAAGACCTTAATGCCTTTATTTTGTCATTCCGAGGCACGAGGAATCTCATCATGTTAAGCTATTTAATGCGATTCCTCCTTTGTCGGAATGACAAATATTCCCTTAACTTAATGACATTGCCCTTTAGGGATGGGGAAAGAGCAAAGGGTCGAAAATTCAATTATTTTTACCCTATCCAAAGGGAATAATTGAATTTTCTACGTTCGAACCAACTTGAAACCTCCGAAATATGGATTTGAAATTAAATATCAACGCTCAATTAAACTAGAGCTTAATAAAATAATGGTTGTTAAAAAACTCTGACGATTCGTAACGTTTTAAAGTCTGAAAGCTTTCAAAATCTATTTAAAATATTGATACTGCAGGTTTTGATCTACAAACTCAGTATCAGAAGAAGGCTCATATTTATACAGCCTGAAATTTCAAAAAAAAATATTCTAAAAATATCCATCAACTTTGTTCATCTTTTAAACTTTTATTTCTTTCTGAACCTTAGAATTGTGAAAAACTGATATTGTTATGCGATTAAAACGGTAAAGAGCCTAAAAAATCTTATTTTTGAGAAACAAATTAAGGATTATAATTTACAGATGAAATTCATTTTTTTAATAGCGGCTTTTAATGCATTCTTCTTTGCAATTTTATTGTTTCAGAAAAAACTATGGGCATTACACGACAAGATTTTATTGCTGTGGCTACTGTATTTAGGGCTATTTATCGGGTTGTATGCCTTTTATTCCCATGAACTATTTACCCAATTTCAATTGCTTTCCATCAGTTTCACTTCCTTATTTTTATTGCATGGCGCATTCTTGTTTTTTTATATTTCGACATTAATTTCCCCAAAAAGGATTTTTGGTAAAATGAACTTCTTACATTTTGCGCCATTTGTATTATTTAATGGCTATCTTTTCGCTATTTCATTTTTTCCAAATATTTCAGAAACGATTCGACTGGATTATGCACAAGTAAATATTTCTCCACCATTCTTATTTATTTTCTTTTTAATTGCAACCCTTTTGTCGGGACCATTTTATTTTGTTTTATCAATACGATTGTTTAAAAAGTTGGATCTCAATATCTTCAATAATCTTTCTTTTTCAGAAGAAGTTGACTTGATTTGGCTAAGAAAACTTGTTTACGTTTTTGGCATTATCTGGACGGCATTAATTATTATTACTGTCATTCATCATGTTTTTAATTTATTTTCCATGGTCTTTTGTACTGATGGATTATTTCTTTCCTTGTCGGTTTTTGTAATTTTAATTGGTTATTTCGGATTGAAGCAAAAAGTTATTTTTAGTGCCGATACTGAAAATGAGCAGGTTTTTGTTGAAGAGACAAAAATTAAATATGCAAGTTCAAGATTAACGGATACCGAAGCAAAGTTATTTGTGGATAAACTTAACAACTTAATGATTGCTGCCAAACCTTTTTTAAATCCAAACTTAACGCTGCTAGAATTGGCTTCTGAACTTGGGATTTCAACACATTATTTATCGCAAATCATCAATGAAAAATTCAACCTTAATTTTTTCGATTATATCAATCAGTATAGGGTGGAAGAAGTCAAAACAAAAATAAACGACCCAAGATTTGAAAATTATTCACTCTTGGGCATCGCATTTGATTCCGGCTTCAATTCAAAATCGGCTTTTAACCGAATATTTAAAAAATTTACGAAACAAACGCCTTCACAATACAAATCGGAGATTTTCAAAATCTAATCCTTTTTCTTATTGCGAACATTGTGTCCTAAGTTATAAATGGGCACTTTTTCAACAAATAAATGAGTCCTACTTTATAGCTTAAAGCGATTACGCTATGTTTCGGTGTTACTTTTGTACAAGAAAATAATAGTAATCATTTAAAAAAAGTAAAATCATGAAAACAAAAATTAAAAAGCATTTAGAAAAAAAAGTATCCAATAAAAAAGGAATTGTTGGGAACATTAAATTTGGCGGCTTTCCGTTAATTTTATTCGCTATCTTATTATTCGCTTCACAGGCAACTTATGCCCATTGCGATTCGTATGATGGCCCAGTAATTAAAGATGCCGTTTTGGCGCTTAAAACAAATGATGTCAATCCAGTTCTTAAATGGATAACAAAAGATCAGGAAAATGAAATTACCAACCTATTTCATAAAACCTATAGTTTGCGAAATGGCGATAAAGAAGTTTATGAAATTGTAGAAAAACATTTTTTTGAAACATTGGTGCGTTTGCACCGTGAAACAGAAGGCGCACCTTATACCGGACTAAAACCTGCAGGAAGCACAAAACAAATTATTCAAATGACTGATGAAGCCATTAAAGTGGGCAATGTGGATGGGTTTTTGTTAAAATTGAACAAACACATTGAAAAAGCAGTTCGTGAAAAATATGATAAAGTGTTGCAACTAAGCAAAGTTAAAGACAATTCAACAGATTTAGGAAGAAAATTTGTTGCAGCTTATGTTGATTATACGCACACTATTGAGGCATTGCACGGCATTCTTGAACACGGAATTGAACACGGCAGCGGCCATGCAGAACACAAAGAATAATCCATATTTGGAAGAATTTGTATCAGCCTACTGAAAAAGAAAGTTTGATATTATTAATTAAAATAAGATGAAAAATGAAGACAGAAAAAATTCAATTAGAGGAACTCACCTGTCCGAGCTGCATCACAAAAATAGAAAGTGTGCTCTCAAAAGAAGAAGGGGTGGAAGAAGCCAAAGTGCTTTTTAATGCAAGCAAGGTAAAAGTAATTTATGAAGAAGATAAAATATCGGGAAAACACATTGTTGATTTAATTGAAAAGTTGGGATATGTGGTAAAAGGCAAGTAGGCCATTGTTTTAAAATGAATAAAAAATCCCTATTTTAGGGATTTTTTTAAATGTAATTACTGCGATATTGACATAAAACAGTCGATTTATGATACTGCAAACAACACAAATATTTAGAAAAACCATTTATGGCTAAAAAACAAAATTTAAACAGATAAAAATGAATAAAAAAAATAGTTTAATAGTCGCTTCGGGTATTTTACTCGTTACTGCCTTTATATTATATCTTTTTAAGCTAAATGGCTTATTGATAAATATTATTTTAATTGCAGCCTCAATTATTGCAGGATTTCCTATTGCAAAAAAGGCACTGCAGGCCGTTTGGATGAAAGTTTTCAGCATTGAACTCTTGGTGTCCATTGCAGTTGTTGGCGCGTTGATTATTGGTGAATATGTTGAGTCGGCAGCAGTTACCTTCCTGTTTCTATTTGGTGCTTTTCTCGAGGCGAGAACTTTAGAGAAAGCAAGATCCTCCTTAAAATTCCTCATAAAAATGATGCCGATGGAAGCAACTGTGGAGAGAGATGGCAAAAGGGTAACGATTCCTGCGGAAGAGGTAAAAAAGGGTGACCTTGTATTTATGCAGTCGGGCGAAAAAGTGGCGGTTGACGGCAGGGTTTTTTCGGGAACTGCTTTGATTAATGAAGCGGCGATTACCGGTGAATCAGTACCTGTTAAAAAGGAGAAAGGAGCGCAGGTATTTAGCAGTACAATACTTGACAGCGGATACCTTGAAGTGATTGCAGAAAAAGTTGGGGATGACACTACCTTTGCTAAAATTATTGATTTGGTTGAAGAAGCCCAGGAGTCCAAGGCAAAAACTCAGAAATTTTTGGAACGGTTCGCAGCTTTCTACACGCCCGGAATCTTGGTTTTATCCGTTATTGTTATGTTATTTACTTGGGATATTCACCTCACGCTTACGTTTTTGGTTATAGCTTGTCCGGGTGCTTTGGTTATTTCTGCTCCGGTATCGATTGTTGCAGGTATAGGAAACGGAGCCAAACATGGAATTCTTATTAAAGGCGGCGATAAAATGGAAAAATTGGCCAAGGTAAACGGAATAATATTTGATAAAACAGGAACTTTAACCCAAGGAAAACCATCGGTAACAGCCATTCAGTTATATGGCATAAAAGAAGATGAACTGCTCTTAATGGCGGCAGAAGCCGAGTTGGTTTCTGAACATCATCTAGGGCGCACTATTGTTAAAGAAGCAGAAAGCAGGGGATTGCAGCTTTCCCACAAACCAATGAATTCGCAGATAATTAAAGGACAGGGAATAAAAGCAACTATCAATGGACAAGAGTTATTGATAGGCAATAAAAAAATGCTTGTCAGCAACCAAATAACCTTTACGGAAGCGATGGAAGCTTATGCGCTAGAGCAGGAAATAAAAGGAAATACCGCAGTATATGTGAGTGATAATAATCGCTTGTTAGGCATAATCTCCATTGCAGACAAAATTAGGGAAGACGCATCAGACGCCATCAATCAGCTCAAACAAAGCGGAATCAAACACTTGGTTATGTTAACTGGGGATAACGAGCATACCGCCAATAAAGTGGCAAAACAACTTGGAATTGAAAAAGTTTTTGCCAATTTACTTCCTGAGGATAAAGTTTCAAAAGTAAAAACCTGTAAACAAAAGGGAAAAATATTAGCCATGGTAGGAGATGGTATTAATGATGCTCCCGCCATTGCAACGGCTGATGTGGGTATTGCCATGGGCGGTGCGGGAACTGATATCGCCATGGAAACCGCAGATATTGTTTTATTGTCGGATAAATTGGACAAGTTAGCTTACGCCTATAATCTGTCGAAAGCGACCGTTCGAAATATGAAACAAAATATGTTTTTTGCTGTAGGCGTTGTATTTTTGTTATTGGCAGGAGTGTTAACTGGGAAAGTCTTTTTAGCATCCGGAATGCTTATTCATGAGTTGAGTGTTCTTATTGTTATTTTAAACGCTATTCGATTGGTGCGCTTTCCAAAGTATCAATTTGGATTTAATCGCTGAATTTTAGATTAAACAAATTTTTACTTCGGAAAAATGATTTAAGATGTGCTTTAGAAATTATTGTTTTTGATTTTTATGCAATACAAATATCATTGATTTTATGGAAACTATTTTTATCAGATAAATCTAACTGTATTTTTGGTTTGACGACCTCGAAAATTTATATAACTGACTGTTAGTTTTGTACAGCCAAAATATTTAATTTAACTACTTGTTCTTATCAGAATAAACTACTTTTAACAACACCACATAAAATTTTTGCTTAAATTTGATTTTGGCACAAACCAACAAACATTCAATAAAAATTTGTTCTGTCAGAAAAATTTCTGATTTTTATGTTTCACAAGTCTTATAAAAATCTGTTGTAGCCGATCTGGCACAACCAAATGAATAAAATTGCATCTCTAAAAAAAGTAAAAGAATATGAAAAACAAAATTTATCTCATTGCATTATTGTCAATCAGTAGCCTAATATCTTCTTGCTCGTCTGATGATGATTTAGACTATCAAAATGATTTTGAAAATAGCAAAAAAGCTTGGGTCGATTTTAAAGGCTCATCAAATAATTCATATAAATATGTAACCCTCGGTGGTTCCGTTTTTACTACTTATGGCTGGGAAACCACTATAGTTGTATCCAATGGGGTAATAATTGAACGAGATTTCAGATACACATCTGGAGCAGAAAACTTTATTCCTGTAGACCAATTGGAATGGACTGAGAATGAAAATGAAATTAATAGTTCAGAACACAAATATACAAGTGCTTCCCCTGCATTAACTTTGGATGAAATATATGACAAAGCTAAACAGGAATGGCTAATAAAAAGAAAAGATAAAACAACATACTTTGAATCAGAAAACAATGGATTAATTTCTACTTGTGGTTACACGGAAAAGGATTGCTTGGACGACTGTTTTGTTGGAATTATAATTAAAAGTATAGAAGCCCTATAAAGAGGCTTACTGTTAAAAAATGACTTCTAAATCAAATTTGAGAAATGTAAAAAAGTCTGACTTTGAAAAAATATTTGAAATAAAAAAGAATTCAATAAGACCATTAGTAGAAAAAATTTGGGGTTGGGACGAATCATATCAGCGAAAAATTCACGAACAAAATTTTATTGCTTCCGACACGAAATTAATTGAGTACAATAAACAAAAAATAGGATGTATAGTAATCAAAGAAACTGACAGCGAAATTTATATAGAAAATTTATTAATTGAAAAGAAGTTTCAGAATTTAGGAATTGGAAAAGAGGTTATGGAAAGGATAATCGAAAGAGCCAATTCAGAAAAAAAATTAATTCGATTACAAGTTCTTAAGATAAATATTAAAGCTCAAAGATTTTATAGAAATCTCGGATTTGAAAAAACTTCTGATGTAAAGGAAAATCATATTGGAATGAAAAAAAACTGGCTACGTATTTGAAAATGCGTGAATATTTTTTCCTGATAGTTTTTTCCAACATTCCAAGAAAGCACTACTTTTTATCCTTTTTTTAAGTATTTTGTGTAAATTTGAGGGCATTTGTGCAACAGGCACACCGTATATTATTTATGCCTAAATTTGATTTAGTACAAACCAACAAACATTCAATAAAAATTTGTTCAAGGGGAAAAAATCTACGATTTTTACGCGGTGCAAATCTTATAAAAACTCGTTGGACACAATACTGGATGATTTCTAAAATTCCATGATAAATTTTTCTATCTTTGGGTTCTAATAAAATTTTCGAATGAAATTAACAGCAGATCAATTATATAAAAAACTTGTAGAGGAATATAAAATAATTGGAGAAAAAGGAGTAATTAAATTTACACTAAAAGACTTAACAATTATTGTTAAAGCGAAGGACACAGTTGGGAACTTAATTCAAGAATGGTTAACAGCATGGTTAGAGAAAAACAGTATAGATTTCAAATTAACACCTAATACACAAGATTTTCCTGATATTAATTTAGACCTTGATGACACCTCCAAAGGATTAATTGAAGTGAAATCATTTGATTATGATAAAGCCGCTAATTTTGATGTGGCAAATTTTATGGCATATCGAAGATCAATCATAGAATTTCCACACAGACTTGATTCTGATTATTTGATTTTTGGTTATCGAATGAGAAATGGAACAATTGAAATAGTAGATGTTTGGTTAAAAAAAGTTTGGGAAATTACTGGACCAAGTGCTGATTGGAATTTAAAATGTCAAGTAAAACAAGGAGATTTAGTCAATATTAGACCTATTAAATGGTATAATAATAGTAAGACAAAATTTAAACCTTTTAATTCCGTCTTAGAATTTTTGACTGCATTTCAAGAAAATCAATATAAATATGGTAAAACTAGACACCAAAAAGAAACAGCACTATTTCTAGATAAAATTAAAAAAGGTTATAAACTTTCAACTGGTAAAACTTTGAATTGATTCTTCTTAAGATATATTTCTGCTAATTGGTTTGCAACGTGTTCAACAACAGGAATCGCAACAGTATTTCCCAATAAATCAAAAGCTTCAGATTCTTTAACTGGAATTTCATACCATTCAGGATATCCAAATAATCGCAAACCTTCACGAATTGTCAATCTTCTTAAACCACCATTATCAGGAACAGCCAATCGTGAAACATCCGTAGCCACCAGGGTTGGAGCAATATCATTTGGGTCCAATATTTTATTTATTTCAAAACTCAATTTACCAGTTACTATATTGTAACCTTTAGGTTTAGTTTCATCATAAACTCGAGATCGTCTTTCTCCATTTTCAGTTTTTTCATAAACTAACTTTTTAGGATGTTCAAATCTCAAATACCCTTTTTTAACCAAATCATCCAATAAATCTTTTAAATTATCAATTTTATAAAAAGTTGAGATTTGTTTTAATGTCAAAGCCATTCCGTCCATCCAATCAATGCCTATTTTTTCAGCCCAATGTTTTTTACGTCTTTCTTTAAAAAGTTTGTTCAATAAAATGATTTGCTCATCGGTAACTTCCCCTTTAATTCCAATATCCCAACTATGAATATTATTATCTCCACCTCTTTTATCTTTAATGGATTTTCCATACAAATCTTCCATTTCAAAATGTTTGAAAAGTCTGTCTGTAAAATCTGACTTAATTGTTTCTAAACCACTTTCTAAAATAGCTTTCAGAGGTTTAAATTCCTTAGATGTAACAGTCAAATTTACTTTTTCATCCTTAGTTCCCACAATAAAAATTCTCTTACGTGACTGTGGCAAACCAAAATCAATAGAATCTAAAACCTTCCAAGTAACATTATATCCTAATTCATTTTTAAGCTTATATAAAATAGTCGATAAAGTCTTTCCAATTTTGTCGTTCTTATTCTCTAAATCGTGCTTCACAAGTCCTTCAACATTTTCAAGTATAAAACCATAAGGCCTTTTATCTTTTAAAATTCTTTCAATTTCAAAAAACAATGTTCCTCTTGTATCAGAAAAACCGTGACGATTTCCAGCTGAACTAAACGATTGACAAGGAAAGCCTCCTAACAAAAAATCAAAATCAGGTATTTGTTTATTTTCAACCTGAAAAATATCGCCTACAAAATAATCGTGACTGAAATTCTTTGCTAAAGTTTCAACCGCATAAGGCTTAATTTCGGAAGTCATTATACATTCAGTTTCAAATCCTAAATCTTGGAATGATTTTTCAAAACCAAGTCTGATTCCTCCAAGTCCAGCAAACAAATCTATAAATTTAACTTTCTGCATTTTAATTAATTTTAATATTATACTCTTCCTTTGGTTCAGCAGCAATAGATAATTGATTTTCATATTCTAAAAGTTCAATTTTCTCACATCTAATAACTGCTAAACATTGAATAAAGAAAGAAGCACTAAAAGTTCCTCGACTAATTTTACTGTCAATACTTGATTTCGTTTCTTCAACTCCTATTTTAATTAACATCTCAGCTAAATCTGAATGAGAAATTCCTCTTCGGACTAATTCCGCCTTTAGTAAACGCTTGACTTTTTCGTTCCAGTTTGACATATTATTCTTATTACTCAATCGCAAATATGACAATAAAATTGCAAATATGCAAATAAATAGACATAATTAAAAGTATTGTAATTAATTTCAGGGAAAGGGCTTTAAAAAACTAATTAAAATTTTATTATTCAAAAATTATTTATACATTTGTATTATACAAGATGAATAATACTATTTGAATATGACAAAAGACATACTACAAGATTTACTATCTTCTTGGGAAGAAACCTACAAAAAAGGACAATTAACATTATGGATATTCCTTGCACTAAAAGATGGGCAAAAATACGTTGATGAAATCAAAGAATTTATTGTACGTAAATCCAAAAATACCATTAGCTGCGAAGAACAGAGTTTATATAGAAATCTAAGAAAATATGAACATCTTGATATCGTGTCTTTTGAAAATAAAAAGGGAAACAAAGGACCTAATAGAAAATATTACTTCTTAACGAAAAGAGGAACTGAATTACTTGAAAAATTTATCGAAAGAAATATCAAATTGTTCTTCTCAAATGAAATAAATAATCTTTTAAAAAAATAAATCGATATGAAAATATTAATAACATCCAACTTGCTAAAATTCACATTAACAACTATAATACTTACAACCGTTTTTCGATTAGCATTAAGCACTTCAATAACAAATAAGATGATTATTGCTGTAATTTTATCAGCTGTAATTTATGCTATTCTAATGTGGTTCAATGGTCGTTACTTCGGCAAAAGCGAATATGAATACCTTCCAATATATGACATTGGTTTTAGGTTTCATTTTTCAACATTTATTACTCATAACTTAGTATCAATATTCTGGTTTGTATTTGGTTTTGAATCGCATTACGAAAATATTAAGACTATTTACATAACTGCTTTAATTTGGTCAGTATTCTTAATAACCCATTTTGTTTATTTTCTTTCTATTAGGAAATCGACAATTAAGAATTTATATAAAGAAGATTTGTTTGAATAAGAAACTATACCT
Organism: Lutibacter sp.; assembly: GCA_028696945.1. GTDB lineage: Bacteria > Bacteroidota > Bacteroidia > Flavobacteriales > Flavobacteriaceae > Lutibacter. The sequence goes on along the minus strand of JAQVGD010000075.1, from coordinate 4,324 downwards.
AATAGCTAAGGTTTTGTTTAATATCAATTCCCTGGTTTCTGAAAAGCTTTTGAATTATGCAAACAAATCACGCTGATAAAGGCAAACAGTATTGTAGCAATTTATTTACACAAATATTCAAAAAAAACAGAAATTAGGATGACAGAAGAAAATCATTGTTATGAAAATGCAATGGACGAACGTGAAAATTGAATTTTAAAAGATGAGTTTTTACCTCAATCTAACCTTTATAAACACGGCTCACGCAAAAAGAACTACAAAAAATGCTTTTAAATTATGCAACGAAGTATGATTACACTTATCTTTGAAGCATGATTATACTTATCCTTGAAGTAAGATTACATTTACCTTTAAATTTTAAAACACCTTATAATAGTTTACAAATTAATCGTATAAGTCAATTTTAACTTGTAGTTATATTTCAGGACGAGATCTATAAAAGAATATCAGAAAGTGAAATTAAAACGAAGAAGAAAATTAGTAACCTATTTAAACATTTTAGACCAGCCCATCCGATTCAATCCTTTTGTTTTTAGTCGGACTTTTTTGTTGTGGGCTTTTCTCGGATTAGTAGGTGGAATAATAGCTGGTTTATATTGGATTGGACTTGAATTTCTAACCCACACTTTAGCATGGTTTGGAGGATGGAAAGTAATCCCTGTAATGGCAATTTGTGGATTTTTGGCAGGCTTAATAATTCACTTAATTGGAGATCCAGGAGAAATTAATTTAATTGTAAACAACATTCGTTTTAATAAAGGGAAACTTGATCCAAAAAACAACCCTTCAATGATTCTTTCTTCACTACTTTGTATTGCGTCTGGAGGAAGTCTTGGCCCCGAAGCTCCATTAGTGCAAGTAATCGGTTCCGCGGGTACTTGGTTAGGCAAACTATTTAGGTTGAAAGGTGAGGAATTAAGGTCGATGAGCATTGCGGGAATGGCATCAGGTTTTACCGCTATGTTTGGCGCTCCATTGGGAGGAAGTTTATTTTCGTTAGAAATTTTACATCATAAGCACGTTGTAGAATATTACAAAGCAATTATTCCTGCACTGGTGGCCAGTAGTTTTAGTTATGTAGTCTTTGCTATAATAATTCATCTCGGACTTGGAACTCTTTGGGAATTGCCAACTTATGAATATTCTGGTATATTTGATTTTGGGCTATCTTTTCTTTTTGCACTAGCTGCAACTGCTGTTGGTTGGTTGTTTATATACTGTACAAAGTTTTTTAAATACTTATTCAATAAACGACCACTACCAATTTACATAAAAACATTAATTGGAGGAATATTACTGGGCATCATCTCTTATTATCTTCCAATAACGAGATATTTTAGCCATTATGAAATAAATGAACTTTTAGCTGGCGATTTTACTTTGTATTTTCTAATACTAATTCTGATATTTAAAGTTCTTGCTATTTCTATAACAGTAACTTCAGGTTGGAGAGGTGGATTCATTATTCCGCTTTTCTTTGTTGGCGCAACATTGGGTTTGATTATCCACCAATTATTTCCCGCAATTAATCTGCCTTTGGCGATTGTTAGTTGTATGGCCGCAATCAATGCTTGCGTGACCCGAACACCAATGAGTACAACAATTTTATTGGCTACATTGACTGGTTTCGCATATTTTATTCCAATCTTATTTGCGAGTTTAACAGGATATTTTTTAGCACCAAGAATATCTTTTATAAGTTCTCAAATGGAAAAAGAATAAAAAATACGGCATACAATATAAATAAGACGGTGATAATTTTTAGCTGCCCACTTCATCAGAGCCGTATAAAAGCTCGATGAATTCTGATTTAGGGATGTCCCCAAAATACGCTTCTATGTTGATTCCATTTAGCTTTTTTGAGATTTTCTCCTTGTCATACTTTATGCCAGCCAAAAGATTTTCAATATTTTCTAAGGGTTCTTTCCCAAAGAAATCGCCAAAAATTTTCAGCTCTGTAAGATATCCTTTCTCCACAAACATTCTCACATCAATTTCTCCCACAGGGAAACGCTTGCTGCGCTGAATATTGAATTTTGGGGAACGACCATAATTCCAATCCCAGGAATCATATTTTTCTTCTTTTAATAATTGTACCGACTTCCACTCTTCAGAAGTTAAATGATAGGTCTCAAAAGATTCTCTTTCTTCATACAAACCCTTCAATAAAAGTGCTCTGAAATCTTCTATTTTTAGCGGATTGTTAAGGTATTCACTAATATTAGCCACTCGACTGCGTACAGATTTATGCCCTTTAGATATGATTTTGCTCATTTTTACCTGAAGCGCATTTCCCACTTCTTCAAGATTGGTATCAAATAAAAGCGTGCCATGACTTACCATGCGCTTTCCTGTTGAAAATTGAGCAGTTCCAGAAATTTTTTTATCGTTTACTAGAATGTCGTTTCTTCCTTTCAACTCAGCTTTTACCCCTATTTTTGATAGTGCGTTGATGACAGGTTCTGTAAATTTTTTAAAGTTGTTCAAACTTGTAGTATCATGATTTGTGATGAAGCTGAAATTGAGGTTTCCATAGTCGTGATAAACAGCTCCTCCTCCTGAAATTCTCCGTACCACGTGAATATGTTTTTTTTCTACATATTCATGGTTAATCTCTTCCAAAGTATTTTGGTTTCTGCCAATAATAATGGAAGGTTCATTAATATAGAATAATAAATAATCAGATTGTGAATTGAAATTACGTAGTGCATATTCCTCCAAAGCCAAATTTAGCCTTGGATTGGTATGTCCTTCATTTTCTATAAAAATCATGCTGTGGAAAATTTAAATTTGAAATAACAAAGTAAAGAATTATTTACTGGACATTCATGTCTTTTTTATAAAAATTGCTTTTTATTTTAAAAAAATAGCTAACTTTATCTCGGAAGTAGATGTTGCCTTTTATTTTCAAAAAAATACTTCTCTCTAAGTAAAAGGTGCTTAAATGCTTTTCAATAATCTTTTAAATATTTCAGCCATGGCTAAAGATCCTTATCAAATTAAAAAAATACTAAACACAAAAAACGGTAGTTTTACGTACTATAGTCTTACTGAACTTGAAAAGCAAGGTTATAAAATTCATAAATTACCTTTTTCTATCCGAATATTATTGGAGAATGCTTTGCGTAATTTTGATGATTTCTCGGTTACCAAAGAAAATATTGAGACCCTGTTGCATTGGACACCCAAGGGATCCGACAAAGATATTCCGTTTAAGCCTGCTCGCGTGCTGATGCAGGATTTTACTGGTGTTCCGGCGGTGGTTGATATTGCGGCGCTGCGTGCTGAAGTGGCAAGGAAAGGAAAAAATCCGGACTTAATTAATCCGCTAATACCAGTTGATTTAGTCATTGACCATTCGGTTCAGGTAGATTATTTCGGAACGGGATATGCCTACAAACGCAATATGGATGAGGAATATAAACGCAATACAGAACGCTACCAATTTTTGAAATGGGCGCAAAATTCCTTTGATAATTTTAGTGTGGTACCACCCGGAATGGGGATTTGCCATCAGGTAAATCTGGAATACCTTTCAAAAGGTGTGGTTGAAAGAAATGGCGAAATTTTTCCTGATACATTGGTGGGAACAGACAGTCATACTCCAATGGTCAACGGCATTGGTGTGGTGGCTTGGGGAGTTGGCGGTATTGAGGCCGAAGCGGCTATTTTAGGACAACCAATTTACTTTATAATGCCCGAAGTTATCGGTTTAAAACTTACCGGAAAGCTTCCTTTGGGTTCCACGGCAACCGACCTTGTTTTAACCATTGCCGATTTGCTGAGAAAATTTGGTGTCGTGGGAAAATTTGTGGAAGTTTTTGGCGATGGTTTAAGAAATCTTTCCGTGCCAGACAGAGCCACTATTGGAAATATGTCGCCTGAATTTGGATGTACTATTACCTATTTCCCTATTGATGACAAGACTTTGGAGTATATGCGGAAAAGCAATCGCTCAGAAGAACAAATAACCCTTGTGGAAACTTATTGCAAAACCAATATGCTTTGGCGGGAAAATGAAGATAAAATAACTTACACAGCGGTTTTAGAATTGGATTTATCAACTATAGAACCTACTGTTGCCGGTCCAAAACGACCACAGGATAAAATTCTTTTAAAGGACTTTAAAAATAAGTTTATTGATTTATTGGATACTTCGTTCGATCGAAAATATATTACGCAAGGAGACCGTGAGATGGAAAAATCCTTCACGCGATGGAGTGCGGAAGGAGGCGATCAACCTGCAATTAAACCTCGAAAGAAAACTTTTCCAACTGAAATGGAAGTCCTTGAAAAAAATGGATTAAAAACAGTTTGGATTACA
>JAQVGD010000074.1 GCA_028696945.1 Lutibacter sp. | reverse complement strand
ACATTTTGTACGTGCCCGCCGTAAGCTTCAAAACGTTTGGATACATCTTCATTAAATGCCAAATCTGTATCCCCTTCTATGGTAATATGGTTATCGTCATAGAAATAAATCATATTTCCCAACTTGAGGTGGCCAGCAAGGGAAGCGGCTTCCGCCGAGACGCCTTCCATCAGATCGCCATCGCTGCAGATGCCATAAATTTTATAATCGAAAATATTGAAGTCAGGTTGGTTGTAGCGCGCCGCTATATATTTTTGAGCTATTGCCATTCCCACTCCATTTGCAAAACCTTGGCCCAATTCCCCAGTAGTTACCTCTATGCCGGGCATCAAACCATATTCTGGATGACCGGCGGTTATGCTGTGCAACTGTCTAAAATCTTTTAGGTCCTCCATTGTTACATTATATCCCGTGAGATGTAAATAACTGTACTGCAACATGCAGGCGTGCCCACAAGAAAGGATAAACCTGTCGCGATTGACCCATTCCGGGTTTTTGGGATTGTAGCGCATAGTTTCCGACCACAAAACGTGACCTAATGGCGAAAGCGCCATGGGGGTGCCAGGATGCCCGGAATTTGCTTTTTGCACGGCATCTGCCGATAAAACCCGCACCGTATCAATGCCTTCTTGAATTCTATTTTTTGTTTCCATGATTTTATACTTCTTCTTGCCACCTCTATTAATAACCCGAAAATTCTTCAGTGCGGATATTATCATCATCAATACCTGCTTCATTAAGCGTTTTCCGAATAGAAGTTACCATGTTTGCGGGACCAGAGATATAGTAAATCGGCAGGGAGAGATCACCAATATATTTCTTCAACATCTCTTTTGTGAAAAATCCCGTTTCGCCTTTCCACTCCTTAGAACCATCGGTATCTGTCATTGATGCAATTAATTTGAAGTTGGCATTTGCTTTCTGAGTGGCTGTCAACTCTTCTAGATAAGCAGCATCTTTAGGTGTTTTATTGGCATAAAAAAGAAAAATTTTGTGTGCGGTTTTATCGTGGGTCGCTTGCAAAATAATGCTTCTTACGGGAGTGATACCAATACCACCACAAAGAAAAACAGCCGGAATCTTTGTGTTGTTCTGAAGAGTGAAGGATCCATAAGCTCCATCAAAAATCACTTCTGTGCCTATCGGCATTTTTTTCATGTTTCGTTTGAAAGCAGTATCGCGCATTCTCGTGGTGAAGATGATGTCTTCTTCATAAGGTGCACCTAAGGAAAAACCTCTTGTATCTCCTTCAGCATCAGTTTCAGATGGTTTAATCAGTGTAAAATCAGCAAATTGACCTGCCTTAAACGTAAATCCTGCTGGTTTAGAAAAATGAAATGCCATCGTTTCGGATGCTACTTCTTTTTTGCTTTTGAGTTTGATATTAACTTTTGCCATAATAATGAATTTTAGTTTGTTTAAATATTTAAAAATCGTTTATTTTTTGTCTTTGTGAAAATACCTTTTGTGTTTTATTAGCCTTTCTTTTCATCTGTTTGTATTTTATTTTTTATTGGTACAGATGCTGTTCGCCATTAATCATTCTGCTGTGTATCAAAATTTGTTATGGCTCGTTTTATTTGCTATTTTTTATTGTTTTTTATTTGTCAAATGGAACGCTTAGCATCTTTCTTTTTTCTGCTAGATAATTTTGTTGTAGGCGTTTCATCTGTTTCTTTTTTATTTTTTATTGGTACAGATGCTGTTCGCCATTAATCATTCTGCTGTGTATCAAAATTTGTTATGGCTCGTTTCATCTGTTTAATTTTTATTTTTTATTGGTACAGATGCTGTTCGCTATTAATCATTCTGCTGTATATCAAAATTTGTTATGGCTCGTTTCATCCAATGCTTTTATCATTTCATCTGTAATACTTTCACTGGAAATCCCATATCCATTTACCAATACCCCTTTTAAATTATATTTTGGGGATGAGATGGCAAATACAATTGCTTCATCATCAGGGTCTGATGCGCCCTCAAAACGATAATGTTTATCTACTATAAACTCTCCAGGAAACAGTTTATGAGCATTGCCTGCATATTCAAGGTAGTTGGGTCTTAGGCTAAAATCTGTTGTATAGCCTTTTTCTTTGAGCAAATTTATAACCTCCGAAAGTGTAGTCATAATGCTCATTGTTGTGTTGAATGATTTAGAGTCCATTATATCGATTATTTAAAATTATATTTTCCAAAGCAAGCGCTCTCATTTATTGTTTTTACGTGTCTGCCAATAAATCAAAATATTCATCATCTTCATTTTTACCTCCGAAGCCTTTGCCAATCGTTTCATGTGTTTCCACAAATTCAATTCGTTCAATCCATTTTACCATTTTATAACCTAGCTGATTTTCTACACGCAGTCTTAAAGGAGCACCATATACTTCAGAGAGCGGCTCATAATTCATTTCCCATGCCAGTATTGATCCGGGTTTTAAACAATTGTCCAGCGTATGTGTATCATAATAAACGCCTCCGTATAAACCTTCCCCAAAAGAGTAAAACACAACCGTAGTTGCAGAAGAATGCGGTTTAACCAAATCCACGATAGCTTTTAAGGGCAATCCGCCCCATTCTGCTACGCCAGACCATCCTTGGATGCAGTGGTGCATCGTGATATTCTGTTCTTTGTCGATTTTCATCAGTTCGTCAAGCGATAATTCAACAGGATTTTCTACTAATCCAACAACCTTAAGTTTGAAATCTTTGAATTTATTTTTTGCTAGGTTTTTCCACTCGTCAGAAATTGGAAGTTTTCCATTGGGCCAAAAAAATGGGGAAATGTCTTCCTTTTTAAAATAAGGTGAGGGTTTCAGTTTGTTGATGGTGGATTCCCATAAATTTCCATTGATGACAGCACTTACTTTTTGCACCCAACGAGGTCTTTTCCACGAAACCCAATGGGCATATACGAAAAAGGCAATCGTAAAAAGAAGAATGCTTATCCCAATGTAAAGCCCTGTTGTGTTGGATGGATTATCAGTTCCAAGTGTAATGTGATTCATATTCCTGACCAAACCGGTGATTGCCACCATACTAACATGTATGATAATAAAGACCGCATACGACAGCATCACTAAAAAATGTACAGATCTTGCCCCTTGTCTGTTACCGAATAATTTGGGCAGCCAGTGAAATCTATTTTCAATAGCAGGCGACATGGACATTCCACTGAGCATAGCCAGAGGTGCCAGAATAAATATTACCCCAAAATATGCAAGTTGTTGTAGGGCGTTATAATGGTAAAACCCATTGGGCTCTATAGGCATATTTAAGGTTGCATAATGAACAAATACATTCCACGCATCGGGTATGATTTGCCATGAGGTTGGTACAATTCTTAACCATTGATTGCCAGCAAATAATAGCACAATAAATACGATTCCGTTCAATACAAAAAACGGCACATGAATAAAATGCCAGCCACGTGCAATGCCCACAGTGTGGCGATATCCGGGTAAACTAATAATGGGACTAATATATCGGGCATCATCTTTTGCAGTCCATAATTTGTCTTTCGGCATATTTACAGGAGTAAATTTCAACCATTCAGAACCGGGTTTACATCCTTCGTTAAAATACAATCTGGGATGGTCAAATAGTATGGAAAGTCCACTTCTTATCAGGATTATCAAAAAGAAAAAGTTTATCCAATGACAAAGGATTAGCCATAAAGGAAAACCTTTGACACTGACTTCAGTCGTAGAAAGAAATGCTTTCGATGGATCATTGGGCAATCCAAATACCAAAAATTGTACCCATGCAAAGCCAATTGTCGCTAACAAACCAATCCCAATAATCACTAAAACATAAGGTTTCAGTTCAATAAATAATTTCCTGTCTTCTGGAAAATGAACTGCTTTTTCTGCTTGATTAAAATGGGTAAACATATTTATTTCCTATTAGATAATACCTCTTTCAGTACAACGGCTTGGTTAATTTCGAAATTTTTTGCGGCATACAATAGCGTAAGCGTTTTCTTTTTAGCGATTCCCTGTAATTTACTTAACTCATTTTCTTTGTCTTTCAGCTCTTCGCGATACCTTTTCGAAAATTCTTCAAACCGCTCCTCTTTATGGTCAAACCATTTTCTTAGTTCGCTTGACGGGGCAATTTCTTTATCCCAGTCGTTGAGTTTCGCATCATCTTTAGAAACTCCTCGCGGCCAAAGCCTGTCCACTAAAATCCGGTAGCCATCATCATCTGACGGCTCATCATAAATCCGTTTGATTTTAATTTTTTCCATTTCGTGCCTTATTATTTAGTTGCTGATTCCAGTGCTGCAAACATTCTCTACAACCTTTGAAATTTTACCAATTGTTTTATCACAGCTTAATTTATGTCGTTCTTTCAGCCATTTTAATTCGTTACAAGCAACGCGGATCTGCGCATTTTCATCTGTTTAATTTTTAATTTTTATTGGTACAGATGCTGTTCGCCTTTAATCATTCTTCTGTGTATCAAAATTTGTTATGCTCGTTTCATCTTCCAATACCAATATCTTCATTGGCAGGTCAATAGCCGAAATCTGCTGATTCTGCATAAGTAAAGTTCCTATCTCAGGATTTCCAAAAAGAATAAGTTCGGTGGGGCGCAACTCTAATCCTTTTCCATGGGCTTCTTTAGCGTGATCAATACGAGCGAAAACATGCCAGCCTTCCTTTTCTATTTGCGCCACAATGCGGTTCACAGTTTCAGTAACGGAAAAATTGCTTGTCGTTATCTTTAGACCGTCCATAACAGAATATCTTTTATTAGGCTTGTTTGTAATTTTATTTAGCCAATTCTGGTTTATAACTACCCGGAATGGTGCGAAAACTGATCGCCAAACGATTCCATCCATTAATAGCGATAATGGCCATTGTTAGTGCAACCAACTCTTTCTCGTTGAAATGCTTACGAACCGACTCATACAAAGAATCAGGCACGTCATTTTGTGAAATTAAGGTTAAAGTCTCTGTCCATTCCAAAGCTGCTCGCTCACGTTCGGTATAAAATGGCGTTTCCCGCCAGGCATTTAACGCATACAGGCGTTGTTCAGTTTCTCCGGCCATTCGAGCATCCTTGGTGTGCATATCCAAACAATAAGCACAACCATTTATTTGGGAAGCTCTTGTTTTTACCAATTCATATAAAGTTTTTTCAAGCCCTGAATTTGAAACATATTTTTCAAGTTCCAACATTGCGTTTAAGGCATCGGGGGCTATTTTTGCATAGTTTAATCGTGCTTTCATCTGTTTACATTTTATTTTTTATTGGTACAGCTGCTGTTCGCCATTAATCATTTCTCTGTATAACAAAATTTGATCTGCTCGTTTCATCTGTTTAATTTTTATTTTTTTGTTGGTACAGCTGCTGCCTGCCTGCCTGCCGGTAGGCAGGTTCGCCATTAATCATTTCTTTATGTATCAAAATTTGATATGCTCGTTTCATCTTGTGATTTTTCTGTGGTTTTTTAATATTCTATAGTTCTTTAATGATTGCCTCAGAAGGAACCTTTAAATCTGCCAATTGTTTCTCAACAGCATCCATCATTGGCTGAGGGCCGCACACATAAAAATATTTATTCGAATTTGTAATTGATTCTTTAAGAAAATCTTCAGTAATGTAACCGTGTGCGTATTTATCAATTTTTTCGCCTGATAGAATATTAATGAAGTTTTTGCCCAGTATTTTTTTAAATTCCTGTTCGTTGATAATATCGTCTTGGGTCTTGTTGGCAAAAATAAGTTTATTGTTGCTAATTTTATTTTTGGATTGAAGATTTCTGAAAATAGAAATAAACGGAGTGACCCCAGCACCACCAGCAATAAAGATTCCTTCGCCTTTATAGTTGATTGATCCCCAAGATTCCCCGATGATCAATTCGTCATTTTCTTTTAATTGCAATAATTCATTGGTTACTCCCTGATGTGAAGGATAGGTTTTGATGGTAAATTCCAGATAATTATTTTCGGGAAGTGAGGTAAAGGTAAATGGTCGCTTTTCTTTTTGCCACCCAATTTTATTTATGGCGACTTCGGTCGCCTGTCCAGGTTCGAAAATAAATTTCTTGGGTTTTTCAGTTATAATTTTCAGTACGTCAGAAGTGACTTTATCAACTGATTTTACTTTTATGATATGTTCCATCGTGTTATTTTTAAGTATTCTGAATCAAGGATATGAATTCTGTTTTTGTTTTTTCATCTTGAAATTTCCCCGAATAATGAGCGGTAATTGTTTTTGTATTCGTGTCTTTAATTCCACGGGCAGAAACACAAAGGTGAACGGCCTCAATAATTACGGCTACATCCTCTGAATTTAATGCTTTTTTTAATCCTTCGGCAATTTGATTGGTTAACCTTTCTTGCACTTGCGGCCGTTTGGCATAGTATTGTACCAATCTATTTATTTTTGAAAGTCCTATTACTTTTCCACTTGAAATATAAGCAACGTGTACGCTGCCGATTATGGGCAGAAAATGATGTTCACAATAAGAAAATAATGTGATGTCTTTCTCAATCAGCATTTCATTGTACCGATACTTATTTTCAAAGAGTTTTGCATCGGGCTTATTCTTTGGATTTAATCCGCCAAAAATTTCTTTCACATACATTTTTGCAACTCTATAAGGTGTTCCGCTTAAACTGTCATCATTCAAATCCAAACCTAAAATACTCATTATTTCTTTGAAATGCTCTTGTATCAATTCAACTTTTAAGTCATCACTTATAGCAAAAGCATCCTCTCTGAGTGGTGTTTCAAAAGCTGTTGCAACATGGTCTTCGCCGATTAATTCAAATATATCCTGTATTGGATTCATAAGTTTATTTCTTTAATTTTATTCATTACATTATTAACCATTGCATCGCAGTAAATTAGATTAAATTCAAAAATTTCTTCTGCTGAATAGGATTTTTCCACTTCTTTTCTCAACATTGCTTTCGCGCGATTTAGTCTTACTTTCACGTTGCTCTCGCTAATGTTTAAAGTATCTGCGGTTTCCGCAACATTTAACCCATTAACTTCCCTTAGGGAAAATACCATCCTATAATCTATTGGTATTTGCAACAAGGCATTTTCTATTACAGAATTCAACTCTCCATTTATAACTGCTTTATAGGTGTCTGTACTTTGCTTATTTGTAAACATAGGCGCCGATTTTTCGTTTATTTCTGTAGTAATTATATTTTTAGAATTCCATTTCTGTCGCTTTCTAAAGCAATTATTAAGCATTATTTTAATGATCCAGGTCTTAAAAGCTGAACGATATTCAAACTTGGGTAAGTTAATAAAAGCATCAATATAGGTATCTTGCATCAAGTCTTGTGTGTCTTCATGGTTATAATTGTAAGATCTTCCTATTTTGTACAAATAAGGATTATATCTTCGAATTATAATTTCATACAATTTTATTTCTCCTTCTACTATCTTTTGTATCAGCTCTAAATCTGAATACTGTGTGGATTCTTTCATTAATTTTGTCTTTTTTCTAATAACTAAACTTACCAAAAGGCTTATTGCTATCAATGGTTAGCCAATCGGCAACAATAAAACCGCCTATTTCCGTTTTTTTCAAATGCAACCATTCCTGTAACAATTGTCGCGATTACAAAATCGATTTTTACTCAATGGAATTTTGTTTTGATTGCTTGACTTAAATTCACGGTATTCATTTATATAGATTTTTATTATTGAGATGCTACTATTAACTCTCCTACCATATTGATATGAATACTACAATAATAGGAATCACTTTTTTCAATCACTTTTTCCCATGTGCTCTCAGGAAGTAAAAGAGGTGAAGCCCAAGTATTATTTTTTTCTGTTACATTGTGTGCTACAATGTCCTTGTTTATCCATATTACGGTATCTCCTTTTTGCACAATGAGTTTAGCAGGTTGAAATTTCATGTCTTTGATCTCAACAATGTACTTTTTGGGTGGATGATTCAATTGACAGGCGAAAACGCCTGTCAATAGAACCAAGGAAACCAAAAGAAAAATACCGTTTCTTAAGGAAATAAAAGCCTTCATTTTTTATAACATTTTTTTCTGAGTCATTTCTGCATGCGCTAAATGTGCTTCCAGAATAGGTACCACTTTTTGCAATAATGCCTTTAATTCCTCATTTTGAGATTGGGGTATCAACAAATCTTTAACTGCTGCAATCACTGCTTTGTGGTAGGCCACTTCATTATCTACATAAGCTTTATCAAATTCCTTAGCCGATTTAGAATTGAGCATTCCTTTAGTTTTTTCTGCATCAGAAATTAGGCTCTTACTTACAGCATTGTCTTTAGGAGTTACATGTAATTTTGTAACCAAAGCTACTGCCAAATCGATAACAGCCTTGTGATCTGTAATCATAGTATTCGCAAATTCCAATACTTCAGGATTGTGTGACCTTTGTTTTGCAATTTCTGCAAAATCAATATCATTTTGATTGGCTACTACAGCCACTGAAGCAATCTCAGGATCTGAAAGAGTTGGAGTTCCTTGTCCAAATACTGGTGATAATAATGTAACTGAGCACAAAAATGCACCTGCCAGTAAAGTTACTTTTTTTACTTTTTTAAAGTTTTTCATTTTGATTTAATTTAAAGTTAAACTATTTATAACATTAGAGTAGATCTAAAATGAAAAGGTTACAATCAATTTGACTTTTAAAGATTAAAATGTGTGGAATACCCCATAATCCAAATATTTTTATGTTGCTGATTCATATTCATTTAAAAATTTATCAATCTGACTGGGAAAGTCAATTATAATGCTTTGATGGTTCCGCAGGCAACAGGAACAGTAATAAAAGCTGGTACTCCTGGTAGCGACTGAACAGAGCTAGGTAGAGGATCTTCTTCTGGAATACCGTGAATAAATATCACGCGGTCTTCCAGTGAAAGTTGATCAATTCCGTACGCTTTCTGAATGGCTGCCTCAAGTTCATCCAATGAGATAGTCATATTATAGGTTATCAATCCATTCTCATCAGCAACAGGGTAGCTATCGCTCTTTATGGCTAACGCTATAGGAGCACCATTAAAAGGTACCAATGTTTTCCCAGAATAAGTATGCGTTTCAAGAAGATCAATAACACCATCGTTATTAGTGTCTGCTTCGGGTGGAGCGCAAGTGCCTTTTTCGCCGCTGATAAATCCATGAATATGTTGCAAGTGCATCATATTTGGAGCAAGTCCTTTCACTACCATACTAATACTGAGCTGCCCATTGGCAATGATGAAGATTGCTTGTCCAGACACGTCATTTTTTGTAAGTTCTGGATTTATTTCATTGATTTCTGCTACGTAGGCCTTTTGAACTTGCCCGCTGGTTGTACCCACAATAAAGAAGGTAAACAAGATAATGATGATAAGATTACATTTTTTCATAATACTAAATTTAAATTAAAACTATTTATTGATAATAAAGAATTTGATCACAGCCTTTAAGCAAATGATCTCTTTTTAGAAATTCCTTGTTGTTTTATCCTCTGTCAATTCCGCCATTTCCGAAAAGGTCTTTAGATCTCTGTCCAATACACCTAAAATTTCTCAACTTGCGGTTTTTCCGCCAGCAATTTTAGTTTTATCCAACAGATTTTACACCATTGTTTCTTCTTCAGATTGTTCTTTTACAAACCATTGCATAAAATGCCTTGTTAGCTAATCTTATTCTTCAGAACTCATTTTTACAATATCAAAGATGGATTTGGTATTTGCTACCTCAAGTTCAGATATCAACTTAACAATTTTGAACATCCATTGCATTTTCTATTGGTTTTACTTTAATGTAATAAAGTTCCATCCCTTCAAACATTAAAAATTATTTTAAAATATCATTAGAGGTAATGAGAATAGCTCCGGCTTCTTTCATTTTTTTAAAAGCTGCTGGTACATCTTCTTCATTTTGGTAAATTCCTTCCACAGCATCTCTGATTACATAAGTTTTAAAACCGTTTTTTAAAGTGTCCATAACCGTTTGTTTCACACAATATTCCGCAACCAAACCACATACATATACTTCATCAATCACATTGGTTTGAAGGTATTCGGCAAGGTTATAGTTCGTTGCATCAAAAGCAGAATACCCATCATCTTTGTTGTCAGTACCCTTTAGAAATACAAAATCAATTTTAAAGGAATCTAAATCGGGGTGAAATTCAGCTCCCACCGTGTTTTGGATGCAATGCGAAGGCCATTTTTCAAAATGCACTGTTTGATGAGGATGCCAATCCTTAGAAGCCAGTACTTTGTCGAAATGATTCATTAAACGATTGATAACTGGAACGATTTGATCTCCTTTTGGTGCGGGTAGTGCACCATTTGGGCAAAAATCGTTTTGGAGGTCGACAATCAATAAAGCCTTCATATTACACTTTGTTAGTATTCTTTATTTATTAATAAGTCCCGCTGTTTTTTTAATTTTTTGCTCAAGCCAACCTTGTAAACATGGGGAAACTCAAACCGCTTGTACTCTTCTGATAATTGTGAGACACGGAACTTCCGATACTCCGATATTTCAGAAATACTTTTCTTTTTTAAAAGAATTTCGCCCGATTTCATAACCATTGAACCGATTTGTTCTCTTTTTAAGCCTATAACGGACGACTTTTTTTCACTAAATTGAGGGTGGGTTATCACATCGATGTCGTTTTCGTTTTCATCGGAAAGCATGATTCCATCTGCATAAAATGTTCCTGTATCATTAAAAAAGCGAATGATTTTTTTCTTCCCCGGTAAGGTTATTTTAGCCACATTTTCCGAAAGTTTAATAACTGGCCGATTATCGATATCTGTTAATTTATAAACGCCATCGAGAGCCGCGTCTTTCTGTCCGGTAATCAAGCTTGTTCCTATTCCGAAGCTGTCAATTTTTGCCCCTTGCAGGATAAGGCTGTTAATTAAATATTCATCCAATTGATTGGAAGCCACGATTTTGATATAAGTTAAATCAACATCATCCAGCATCTTTCTCGTTTTTTTTGAAAGATATGCCAAGTCCCCACTATCGAGGCGGATGGCAAAAAGTCTTTGCCCTCTTTGCTCCATCTCTTTGGCAACTATTATGGCATTTGGTATTCCTATTTTTAAGGTATTGTACGTATCTACCAGTAAGACACAGTTTACAGGATGGAATTCAGCATACTTTCTGAATGCTGTCAATTCATCCTCATAACTTTGAACCCAAGAATGCGCCATAGTGCCAACTGCTTTCAGTCCATATAAAAATGAAGCCAGCTCATTTGAAGTACCGTCAACACCTCCAGCAATAGCTGCTCTACTGCCGTGAATAGCTGCCCATCCTTGTGCTCTTCTCATGCCAAAGTCAATTATCGTACGATTCCCAGCAGCTTTCCTCAATCTATTTGCTTTGGTTGCAATCAGCGATTGAAAATTTAAGGTATTCAATACGATTGTTTCAAGTAACTGCGTTTCAATTAGTGATCCTTGAACACTTAAAATAGGCTCATTAGGAAATATGACTTCTCCTTCATCGGGTGCTTCTATGATGCCTTTAAAATGAAATTTCTTCAGATATTCCAAAAATTCAGCATGAAAGCCTTCTTTATGTAAATGGTCAATAGTACTGGCATCAAATTCAAATTCCTGAATCATTTCAAGCAGGTCTTGCAAACCACTAAAAACAGTGAAACCTGAATCAAAAGGATTTTTTCTAAAGAAATAATCAAAATTTGCCTGAACATTTTCCCTTCCATCGCGAAAATAGCCTTCTGCCATAGTCAATTCATAACGGTCAATAAAAAGTCCTAAATGTCCATTTAACACATTCATAACAGTAGCTTATTGTTTCTCCATTTCGGCCATTGCAATTGTTGCATGGGCATAAGCAGCACCTGCACGCATCTCGCTGGCAACCCAAATAGCTTCCATAATTTCTTCTTTGGTCGCTCCTTTTCTCATGGCTTGGGCGGTGTGTGATTTAATGCAATACGGACATTGCGTAACATGGGCAGCGGCAACGGCAATCAATTGTTTTGTTTTTTCGGGCAATGCGCCTGCCTCAAAAACTGTTTTGCTGAAATTTCGCCAAGCTTCTATGTTTTTAGGTGCTAATGCCGCTTTTTTGTCTGCAAGCTCCTTAGTTGTTTTCGGATATAGACTTTCTGATTCCATGATAAAATGTTTTAATTATTTATTAATTTAAAAAATTCTCACTTTAATAAATAAAATATGAATTATCAACTAAAAGTGATGAATTGTAATTTTCAATAAAGTAAAGTTACATAAATATTTTAATTCGGACATCTTTATCCTAATTAAAATTTAAAATAAAATATTATTACGAGAAAGCGATAACCAACGCTGCAATCTATTGAGAACTAACGAAATCAAAAGCTCAGAAACCACAATAAGCAGCAGATTGCCGCAGTTGCTACTCCATTTCATTGCGTTGCTCCTCGCAATGACGCGTCATTAAGATAAAGCCCATTAAAACCGTGTCATTGCGAGAAGGATTACTGAGCGAAGCGGAAGTAAGACGACGTGGCAACCTGTTAAGAACTAACGAAATCAAAAGCTCAGTAACCATAATAAACAGCAGATTGCTACAGTCGCTACTCCATTTCATTGCGAAGGAGCAACGATAAATATTCTCTTAACTTAATGACATTGCCCTAAAGGGTGATTGATTTTCAGCAACTTCTACCCTGCCGACCTGACAGGCGAGTTTTAGAGTAGGAGTAAAAAGTTGCTGAAAATTGAATGCTGGACTTATCAGAGTTTGCTCTTTATTGAAATTAATTTGCTTTATCGAGAAATTGCCTCAATACATATTGTAAGATTCCGCCATGACGGTAATATTCAATTTCAATTAAGGAATCTAGTCGCGCAATGACTTGGAATGTCTTTTCTTTTCCTTGCTCATTTTTGGCTGTAATCTGTATTTCCTTTAAGGGCTTTATGTCGTTGGCAATGCCAATTACGGTAAATATTTCTTTACCCGTAAGCCCTAATTTTTCAGCAGTTTCCCCATTTTTATATTGAAGGGGCAAAACACCCATTCCAACCAAGTTGCTTCTGTGAATACGTTCATAACTTTCGGCCAACACCGCTTTTACGCCCAATAAAAAAGTACCTTTGGCGGCCCAATCTCTTGAAGAACCGCTACCATATTCTTTTCCGGCCAACACAATTAAAGGTGTTTTTGCGTGCATATATTTTTCAGCAGCATCATATACTGTTAATTCTTCACCTGTTGGTAAGAATTTAGTGAATCCGCCTTCCTTATCTGCCAATTTATTTTTAATTCTCACATTGGCAAAAGTGCCTCTGACCATCACTTCATCATTACCACGTCGAGAACCATAAGAATTGAAACTTTCTTTTTTCACGCCGCGCTCCAATAAATATTTACCAGAGGCTGATTCGGTACTAAAAGCTCCTGCAGGAGAGATATGATCGGTGGTAACGCTGTCTCCCAGTACCAACAAAGCTCTGGCGTTTTGAATATCCTTCAGTTGTTCGGGACGTTCTGAAATATCGTGAAAGAATGGAATTTCTTTGATATAGGTTGATTTTTTATCCCATTCATACAACTTGCCTTCGGGAACCTTCAGATTTCTCCAAATCTCATTGCCCTTAAAAATTTCTCCATAATTTTTCGCAAAATCATTGGGAGACAATACTTTACTTAAAATTTCATTAATTTCATCATCAGTTGGCCATATATCTTTCAGAAAAACTGGTTCCTGATTGGAATCATAACTTATCGGCTCGTTGATTAAATCGATATCCACGCAGCCAGCAATAGCATAAGCCACCACAAGCATTGGCGACATTAAAAAATTCATCTTCACTTGAGAATGAATCCTAGCTTCAAAATTTCGATTGCCGGAAAGCACTGAAGCCACCACCAAATTATGTTCGTCAACAGCTTTGGCAATTTGTTTTGGTAAGGGGCCTGAATTTCCGATACAAGAAGTACAGCCATAACCCACCAAGTGGAAATCCAACGCCTCTAAATCTTTCATCAAATCGGCCTTTTCCAAATAATCAGTAACCACTTTAGAACCTGGCGCAAGCGATGTTTTTACCCAAGGTTTTACGTTAATTCCGTGTTCTCTGGCTTTTCTAGCCACAAGTCCAGCACCAATCATAACAAAGGGATTGGAGGTATTGGTACAGGAAGTAATGGCGGCAATAACCACCGCACCGTCAGAAAGCATAAATTTCTCTTGGCCACGCGTAATCCAAACTGTTTTTAGCCCGTTTTTTTTACGAACTTCCATTTCTGTTGTCAAAGTTTTCTCGTTGGGCTTAGTTATGGGTTGATCACCTCCTTCA
>JAQVGD010000259.1 GCA_028696945.1 Lutibacter sp. | reverse complement strand
TTGCAGTTCTTGCAAAACCCCAATATGAGCAAAGCCTCGAGAACCGCCACTCCCTAAAGCTAAACCAATTTTTATCTTATTTTTAGACATATTTATTATATTGCCTCTCTATTTTATCTCTTTTTATGCTTTCAAGCAAACTATAAAATATTATCTATTACAAAAAGACGTGTTATAAACACGTCTTTTATTGCTGTAATCTTTACAAACGAGATTGACTGAAATTTTAAAAATATTATTTGATAAATTGAAAACTAAATAAAAATTTTAAAACAAGAGATTATAAAAAATTTTTGACTATTTTTAATTGACAAAGATGATTATGAGGGTATAATTATTTTTATAATAAAACTTATCAGATTACGCTAATTAGAAATAAAATTTAACAAAGTCAATACTTAAAGTTTAAATATATGGATTTACAAATATTAGGTTCTGGCGGAACAATGACTGTGCCTCGTCCTTTATGCAGTTGCGCTGTCTGTTCAAAAGCTAGAAGAAAAGGGGGTAAATATAAACGCAATAATGCTTCATTTTTTATTAAAGATAAGAATATTTTGATTGATTGCGGAGAAGATATTGCTGATTCTTTAAATAGACATAATATTAGCAAAGTGGATAATTTATTTATCACCCATTGGCACCCTGATCACACATTTGGTTTGCGTGTTTTGCTTGAATCGGGATATAATTTTCGCACCCCTGGGGCAGACAAGATAATTGAAGTCTATATTCCTAAGAAAGTTTTTGAAGATTTAAAAGCTAAATTTCCAGTAATAGACTACCTACTTAATTTTCAAAAAACAGGAAATTTACACTTAATAGAGGATGGCGATGAAATAGAGTTTGGTAATTTAGTTATTGAAGCAGTGGGTTATAATGGCGTAGGTTCCGATCACTACGCATATCTTATTAAAGAAAATAATAAGCGTGTTTTATATGCACCTTGTGACACAATTGATTTTAACACTTATGAAAAAGTATTAAATTTAGATTTATTAATTCATGAATGTGGTATGTTTTTTGATCATAAAACTGAAATTAAATTCCCAAATTTAATTAACAGACTACGCACCAATAAACCGGCAAAAACAATTTTTACTCATATTGAAGAGGTTGAACTAAGACTCTATGGTGAAAGTTTTAAAAAAGCAAAAAAAGATTATTCTGATGTAAAATTTGATTTTGCCTTTGACGGCATGAAAATTAAAATTTAAATCTAATCTATAATCTATAAATGAAAAAGGAGAATCACTAAGGATCCTCCTTTTTTAAAAAATTTAAGTAAAACGAGTTTAAATTTACTTAAGGAATTAATTTTTCAAATGTCCTAGGAAATGGCACACAGTTATCTATTACTGCAATGTCTAAGAATTTGGCAATTAAACGGTCTAAACCAAGACCAAATCCACCATGCCCCACAGAATTGTCAACAATAGAGAGATAAAACGCGTAATCAGCAACATTAATGTTTGCGAGCTTCATTGAATACTCTATTTTTTTACGGTTATTTTCTCTTATTGCGCCACTTACCAATTCCCAACCACACAGTATGATATCAAAAGTTTCTGTCAAAAAAGAAGTTCCTTGTTTGGTATAAAACTTTTTGATATTAGAGGGATAATGACTAATAACAAAGATATCGCTATCTTTTTTCTTTTTGATAACTTCACCAAGCTTAGCCTCACCGATAACCCCCAAATCAGATCCATATGAGCAGGAAAACCCATTAGAGTTTAATAAGTCAACCGCCTCCTTGTAAGAAATAATTGGTGGTTTGTTTTTTGGCAAATTAAGCTCAGCTAACGGCAGGGACATTTCTTTCATTTGATAATAGCTATCGCAAATAATTGAATAGGCTAAATCGATAATCGTATTCAAATTTTTGGGATTTGATATTTCAACATCTAAGCCAATAGTTTCTTGCAGATGACGAAAACTATTTTCAGTTTCTGCTCGCCAAAAAGGTCCTATCTCAAATATTTTATCCATTCCTGAAGCAATAACCATTTGTTTATACAGCTGATTAGACTGTCTCAAAAAAGCTCTTTCGCCTCTAGGCCAGATTACTTCAATCATGCCACCCTTATCTACTCGTGGCGGATCAGTTGACACACCAACTATGTAGGGAGTGTTAATTTCGTAGAATCCTTTTTCTAGAAGATTATTTCTTATTGAGTTAAAAACAAAACTTCTTTGTTTAATTATATCAAGCATGTCTGCAGATAATCTTGATGAAGCACAAGTTGTTTGGATGTCAGTACTTATTTTTCCCAAAGATATTTTCATTTTATTTAAGAAAGTAATGATATTTTTATTTAATATCTGGCGCACCTGATTAACAGCACCTGCTCTCTCGTTTCGCGTTTTATGAGCTTCTTTGGAAAAAAATTGTACATCAAAAACTGTCCAAGCTAATTTTTTCTTCATCGCAGGAGTAGCTAAATCAAAAACGAAGGGCGTTGTCTTGCCAAAATAGTTTTCTAATTTAGCAAAAAGATCCGAGGTTTCACTATTATTATCAAGTGCCCAAAATATAGCTTGAATATTTTTCAAAACACTCCAATCATTAATTCTAACTATATTGATTTTCGTATTTTTTCTCATAATTTCATCCAATTTCTCTTGATTGCGATTAGTTACCCAAACCTTGTAATTATATTCTTCTGTTAATATTTTAGCAATAAGAGACCCTGATTGTCCGGCTCCAACAACAAGTATGTTAGAATTAGTAGCAACCATTCCAACTAATTGATTAACAGCAATCCTTTCAATAGATGTATTACCTGAGAAGAGGATGGTTTTTTCTTTGACTTCTTCAATTAACTCTTGAAGCCACCCAGAAAGAATGGAAAAAAGGGGTTCATTTTTGCTTAATCTAACTTCGGCTTTAATCGCGTTGTTAATTTGAGAAAAAACTTGTGAATCTCCAACAGTTACACTGTACAATCCTAAGGCAGCTTCAGCAATAAATCTAATTGCCATTTCATTGTGGAAAAATTTTATTTTGTTAATAAATTCAATAATTCCATGATTTGACAACTTGTGCCAAGCGTCTAAAACGCAATGATGCAGATATTCTTCAGAAACATTTTCTGTGTGAGTAAAAATTATCATTACGGCGTTACATTTTTGGATGATTGTTAATTGCTTTACATTAATCGCAAGTTTACGTTTAAATTTTTCAACTAAATTAATTTGGTTGGGAAAACTAGATGTTTTTAGCATTCCTAATGCTTCTTCATCTAATTTTGTGAAATTAAGCGCAGCACAAATAATTTCAACCGGAAAAGATG
>JAQVGD010000258.1 GCA_028696945.1 Lutibacter sp. | reverse complement strand
GCAGTCTTTGTCAGAACTAATTTTTTAGCTAATTTTGCAGCTTCAATTTTTGGCCCCATAGTTCAAGGGATAGAATGGAAGTTTCCTAAACTTTAGATCCAGGTTCGAGTCCTGGTGGGGCTACAAAGCCCACTTAACAGATTGCTGTTGAGGGGGTTTTTTGTTTGAAGAAGTTTTTGATTAATGATAGGATTTTGCTTGATTTATCGGTTCAAAGCGTAGGTTAATTTGCTGGCTCATAAGCAGTTAAAGAATTTTGGATAAATAGTTGCTTTTCAAGTAAATATTTATTATTTTGATAGGGTTTAAAATAATAACGAAAATTGAAATGGGCAACAACAAAATAGTTTCAAACGATAGTAAGGTGTTTCCTAATCCATCAAAAGACAAAATAACAATTGAGATACAAGGAAATTCTCCAAAAGAAAAAGTCATCGAAATTTTTGACAGCATAGGCCGAATTGTCATGAAAAGGAAAATGGTGGAGAATTCAATCCAGCGTGATTCAGAATCCTTAAGTAAAGGACTTAACTTTTACAAAATCATGGGATCAGGAAGATTGATTGGAAAAGGGAAGATTATTGTTGAATAAGACTAAACAACAACTTATCACACAATAAAGACCTAAGACAGAAAGCTTTATTTTTGAACGATATTTCTTAGGCAACTGCATGGTAACTTATTAGGATGGAGCCTGGAGATGTCAGGTTTTTTTATTGCCTACCGCTGTTCAAAAAAACTAAAAATGGAATTTAAAACACATCATATTGCCGAAACAAAAATAGCCAAAATCATTTCGGACGACAGCATCATCACTCAAAACAAAGACGGAATAAACCTCTTAGGAAATGTGTACTATCAGGGGTTTGACGAGATAATAATCTTTGAAAAAATATTACACCTCACTTTTTTGTTCTTAAAACCGGAATTGCAGGAGAGATACTCCAAAAGTTTACTATCTATGGCGTTCGGTTAGCTATTGTGGGCGACTTTACAAAAAATAAAAGCAAAATCTTAAAAGATTTTATTTATGAAAGTAACAAAGGCAGACTGATTAACTTTGTCCTTTCAATTACGGATGCCATAAAAACCCTTACTGACAGATGACTGAAAATAAAACGGATAACCCAAGATCAATTCAGGCAAAAAAGACCGCGACTTTTTTTGAAACTCAGGAGGAATTTAGAAAATGGCTGGAGATTCACCATAAAAAAGAGACAGAACTAATTGTTGGTTTTTATAAGGTGGGAAGCGGAAAACCCTCCATGAACTGGTCGCAATCGGTTGATCAGGCACTTTGTTTTGGCTGGATAGATGGAATTCGAAAATCAATCGATAAGGAGAGTTATAGCATTCGTTTTACACCGCGAAGAAGCACAAGTATCTGGAGTGCGATCAACATCAAAAAAGTTGAAAAGTTAACCAAAGCAGGGTTGATGAAAGATGCTGGTATAAAAGCATTTAAATCAAGAAAGCAAGACAGATCAAGAATTTATTCTTACGAAAATGATGTAATTTCTCTTGATTCAAATTACGAGAAACATTTTAGAAAGGACAAGATTGCATGGGATTTTTTCACCAATCAAGCACCTTCCTATCAGCGGGCAATAATTCGTTGGATAATGAGTGCCGTGCAGGAAAAAACCCGCCAATCCCGTTTGGAAAAATTAATGAAGGAAAGCCGACAACAAAGGCGTCTTTCATAGAAAAATATGTGTTACGAATAATTAACGTGCTACAAATTAAAAAAAGAAGATTAAGTTGATAATCTGGTAAAAGCAGCAGTATTATTTGAACTGGACAATTGATTTATTGGGAGCAAGATTTATAGAAAAGGGTTTGTAAAAAACAAAAAAATGCTATTTTTATGCCGAAAAAAGTAACACACACTAATTGGAATTAATTTAGCATCTTAGGTTGTTTAATTGATGTATAATTCTAATATATAGAGTATTGCGTTAAATGTCGTGCAGTGGTTTAACAAGTTTGCACACCAAAAACCATATAAATCCATTTGCACATAACCTTGATAGGAAAACTGATGCAAGCACTATAAATGAGTTTAATTATTCAAGTTGGCAACCACAATTATAACCTTAATTATTATAAAACAGATACCAATATGAAAGCACATCGTATTATTGTTTGGATTCTCTTTGCGTTTCTTGCCTATTATCTTATAGCACCAACACTTTCGAGCTGGATATCTTTACCTGATTTTGGAATTGGTAATATTGGCTTTACAATATTGTTTACGGCATTTTCAATAAGCCATGCAGGCTATATGCTCGGTTGGAAAAGAACCTTAATTTTTTTCTTGCTATCTGCTTCCATTTCTTGGATTTACGAGCAAATAGGCGTAGCAACAGGAATGATTTATGGATCATACCACTACAGTGATATGCTTGGCTATAAGTTAGGGCATGTTCCAATCCTAATCCCACTTGCCTGGTTTATGATGATTTACCCGGCCTGGTGTGTGGGAGGAGCCTTACTTGGGGCAACAATGGATGAGCATAACTGGAAACTAATTATTGCACGAGCCTGGGTTGCCGCGATGGTAGCGACAATGTGGGATACTGTTATGGATCCCGGAATGGCGGCAGCTGGTAACTGGGTTTGGCACGATTCAGGTTCTTATTTTGGAGTTCCCTTCCAGAATTATTTTGGATGGGTTTTAACAACATTCACTATTTACCTTGTCACTAATTTCAGCTTCCGCATTTTAAAAGAAAACAAGCTTTCAACAACTTCAAAACAGATGTTCGCTTTGCCGGTTGTTGTGTACACGCTTTATACCTTGGTTTATTTAAGTCCTCGAGCAGATGAATCTTTGAATGCACTTCGTGTGGTAGCTGCATTCACAATGGGATTTGCAGGAACACTCGCTATATTAAGGATATTATTGAATAAGTATGCACACAGCCGCTAACAAATAGAACCTGAACCCAACTATAAAAACATGAATTTATTCAGATTAGGCGTACCTGAATCTTGTTTATTGAGAGAAATTGAAGGCTGTTCGTAACCATATATTGCTTGTTATGAACCTTTATATGGGAGTTATTGCTATACTTATTCCGAAGTTTCCGTTATTAAAAGAATGGGCCTATGCAGGGTTTTTCTTTGCCATGTCAGGAGCTTTTATGTCGCACATAGTGGTTGGACAAGCATTTGTAGAAGCTGTTCCATCATTATTACTAATGATTATAACTGTATTGTCGTGGTATTTCAGACCTGCTGATAGAAAAATTAATTTTGATAAAACTTTTAAGCCATAATGACAATGGAAAAATTAATAATTGAA